>JAGGSD010000154.1 GCA_021159265.1 Syntrophobacterales bacterium
TGATATCAGATTCTTCGCTATCGCTCAGAATGACAAAAGAGTGTTTTTGTAACTTTTTACGAAACCGTCAAGGTCTGAATTTAAAGAATGGGGAGTAGTTATGAGAAAACAGGAAATGGATTATTTATTGAATCAAATGCTTGAGTCGTATGATGATGTCTCTGATTTGAATATGACGGTCGGTAAGCCGTTTCAAGTAGAAACCTCTGGACAACTTAGAAGTGTTTTAAGTCCACCCTTTACTCTGCTTACCCCTTTTCAAACAGAAATCTTTGCTCTGAATCTTATTAATCAGGATCGTCGGTTAACGGAAATTCTTCTTCGAGAAGGATCGTGTGACACTTCGTATGAGCTTTCCGAAAAGGCTCGTTTCAGGGTAAATATTTTTTGTCAGCATGAAACCTACTCTATCGTGATGCGTAAACTGGAGGCTAAAGTTCCCACTATTGAACAAATGAATCTACCGGATGTCTTTTATGATTTGGCAAAGGAAAAAAACGGGATAATACTGTTTACCGGTGCAACTGGCACCGGAAAAACAACATCGCTGGCTGCCATACTAGATGTGATTAACGATAATCAGTCAGTTCATGTGATAACTCTCGAAGATCCTGTTGAATTTCGTCATACTCATAAGAAGGCTACCTTTAATCAGAGAGAGTTGGGGAAAGACTTTGATACGTTTGCCAATGGCCTTCGCGCTTCATTGAGACAGGCTCCTAAAGTGATCTTGCTCGGTGAGATGAGAGATAGAGAATCACTAGAGATAGGGTTAACTGCCGCGGAAACAGGACATCTGGTGTTAAGTACGCTCCATACCGTTAACGCCGGGCAGACAATTAACCGGATAATCGGAATGTTTACTTCGGAAGAGGAAAATCAGATTCGAATTCGTCTGGCCGATACAATACGATGGATAATATGCCAGAGATTGCTGCCTAAAGTTGGTGGCGGAAGAATTGCTGCTTTTGAGATAATGAGAACCAGCCTCAGGGTGAAGGATGCGATCCTTCACGGGGAATCGGAAGGCAAGACTTTTCTTGATATAATCGAAGCGGGAAAGGCTTTTGGCATGATCACGTTCGATGATAGTATTGTTGAATTATATAATAATGGTTTGATCACCGAGGAGACAGCTCTGGCTTATGCTACGGCTAAGGGAGTTGTCGGGCGTGGTATTGATTCAATAAAGGCTGCCCGGGGCGAAGCTACTTCTGAAGTAGAAGAATTACAGGTTGATAAGAATTACGGGAAACCGCTAAGAAGATTTTAAAGGATGAGGAGACTACTATGATGAATGAAGACAAAGGACTTCTTGAGAAAATTGCATCCGGGTTTTATGATGCTTTGAATAAGCCGTTTGATTTTATGGAAGAAGGGAAGGAAACTGCACTGATATGTGAAACTGATACTTCAATACGAAAAAAAATCATCAATTCTCTGGAAGGAGAGGGTTATTACATTACAGAAGCTGCTTCCGCGAGTGATGCGCTAAAGTACATGCGGGTTCATGTATATCAACTAATTGTGGTAAATGAAAACTTTGAGACTGAGATTCCGGATGACAACCCGGTCCTTGAATATATCAACCGTCTTCCCATGAGTACACGAAGAAACATCTTTGTAGCAATGGTAAGCAGTCGATTCAGATCTATGAATAACATGGCTGCCTTTAACCGGAGTGTTAATCTCATCATCAATATAAAAAACATTGATAAAGCCGGCGCTATTTTAAAGTACGGCATAGCAGATAATAAAGCCTTCTACCGCGTTTTTAACGAAACCCTGAAAAAGACAGGGCGTGTTTGATGTTAAGGACTCAAGGATTTTCTAACCCGGACAAGCCGGAAGAACTGAAAAACGGGCGGCATGAATGGTTAGACTGAGCGTTCGATGGTTCGACTGAGCTCACGCCGAAGTCTCAAGCTGAAGTCTTGCCGAAGGCAAACTCGTTTGTCCGTGCGTAACTACTCATGCTGAAATGTGAAAAAAACGAATCTGACTTTTTAGTCTTAATTCCTTGCCTTTGACCTTTAGCCTTTGCGGCTTTGCCGCATTAAATAGCTTCTCGCAAGGCTGGTATTTACGTGGACAACACCTTTGTTCATGTCTTTCATGGGATAATCTTCGGTGATTTCCGGTAACTTCTCCGCATCTTCCTGGGTTTTTATAACCGATCCTGCCGGCACATACCTGTAGTCCGGCACAGTGACTCCCATGATAATAACACCAGGTTCAATTACACATTTCTCGCCTACGTAAGATTTGAAAACAAGTGTTTTCATTCCAACGAAGGTATCATTCAATATAACTGCCGGTCCGTGAACTTGTACCTGATGGGCAAGAGAAACCCTTCTGCCTATATAAACAGCGTAGTTGTTCCCGTTGACTTGATAAATATTTTTATCAACGGGTTCCCCATTCTTTTCTGTTTCGAGGGCGTGTATGATCACACCATCCTGAACGTTTGAATCGTCGCCAATATGCAATGGTTGGCCTTCATCACCGCGGATGGAGGCCATGGGTGAGACCATGATATTTTTGCCAAGAATTACATTACCGATAACAGCCGCAAGAGGATGGACATAGGTGGAAGGATCGATTACGGGTTCAGATACCTTTGAGCTAAAATCAGTCAGTACATTTTTCCCTATCATTTTCTGCCTCCATCATTGATATATCTTTTTCTGATAATCCGCTCTTTTTCGAGGAGTTTTCCCCATATTTCATCGACTATCTTGCTTGTTTCTTTTAAAGGTCCTTCATTGTTGATGACAAAATCAGCGTAGGGAATTTTGTCATCTATCGACATTTGTGAATTAAGTCTATATTCAGCCTTTTTTATACTGTATCCGTCTCTTTTTATAATTCTTTTAATTTGCTCTTCAGGAGATATGTAGACAAGAATTCTGATGTCCACTCTATTGTGCAACCCTATTTCTATAAGAAGTGGTATGTCGGATATGATAATGGCATCTTCTTTTTCTTTTCGAATGTTCTCGATTCTCTTTTGCCATTCATTAATAACGACAGGGTGAACAATACTGTTCAGTTTATTCAGTTTTTTCCTGTCGCGGAAAACAATCTCTCCCAGTTTTTTCCGGTTGATGGTATCATCCGCGTTGAGGATTTTCTTCCCAAAATGTTCAACGATTTCTTTCCATGCCTGTCTGTTTGGTTCCTCCACAAAGTAGGTAAGCGCATCGAAGTCAATTATGTACGCTCCTTTTGCACTGAAAAGCCTGTCAATGGTTGACTTTCCGCTTCCTATCCCACCTGTTAATCCCACGTTCAGCATACGCAGCTTCTATCATAAGGGGCGCTTTACAGCAATAAAAAATACTGTCACTTGACAATACGTGAGAAGTGAGTAAATAGAGATTAATCAGCATTTAATTCACCCCGTGAATCCGATTGCACAATGTTTGCAAAGGTCTCAAGATATCTATTGAATAAGTGGAGGAAATTATGCCCATTGAAAAATTGTTGGAACAGACAAAAAAGTTTGAAATTGATGCCTATAAGAGACAACCCGATTTTATAACAAATCATATTTCCTTTACGGGAACGCCGGAAAAGCATCCTTATGATACAGACAAGATTATTTTAATACCGGACCCTTTGAGTGCGAACATATCTTATTATGAATTTGCCACGGCGAATATAGAAGGTGTCGAAGAATTGCCGAGTTTGGTAACAATAGATGGGAAGTCAATCAGAGTAATCCGGATATGGGTGAAAAAAGGGAGTATTGGAGTGCGATCGACTCCGTTTATTGTTGAGAACACGCTAAAGAGGTAACGGGATGAAAATGACAAATTCAACATTCAAAATTGCTTTTATACTCTTATCCCCCGTACTGTTCTTTGATCCAGGACTGATATTCTCCGCTGTTAACTCGCTCCACCCATTTTTTGTTATTGATATACCACCGTATAGTTTTTCTCAATCCTGTCTCGAATGACTCCATGGGAGACCAGTTCAATTGTTTGTGTAATTTGGTGAAGTCTATGGCGTATCTTTTGTCATGGCCGGGTCTGTCCTTGACAAAAGTTATCAGATTTCTTCTTGGACCGCCTTTGTCAGGAAAACAGATTTCATCTAATATATCACAGATCATTTGTACGATTACAATATTCTCCATTTCCATATTGCCGCCGATATTGTATGTCTGTCCTCTTTTCCCGGAATTCATAATAGTCCAGATTGCTTCGCAGTGATCTTCCACATAAAGCCAGTCTCTGACGTTCTTACCGTCTCCGTAAATGGGCAGCTCCTTTCCCTCCATTGCATTGAGGGTGATCAAAGGAATCAATTTTTCCGGAAACTGATAAGGTCCATAATTATTGGAACAGTTGGATATGGTTACGGGAAGGCCAAAGGTTTTGTAATATGCTCTTACAAGATGATCTGAGGAAGCCTTGGAAGCAGAATAAGGACTGTTTGGCCGGTAAGGAGTCGTTTCCTTGAACAGCCCTCTTTTACCAAGACTGCCATATACTTCGTCAGTGCTGATATGGTGGAAAAGAACGAATTGTTCCGAATGTGCACGGGCTGTTTCGAGGAGATTATAGGTGCCGATGATATTTGTATATATAAATGCACCCGGTTTCTTGATAGATCTGTCCACGTGCGATTCGGCAGCAAAGTGACAGATTGCGTCAACCTCATATCGCAAAAAAAGTTCCCTTATAACATCAAAATCGCAAATATCCGCCCTTTCGAAAATGTATCTTCCCGGATACATTTTTTCTATTTCGATTAAGTTTTCAGGATTTCCAGCATATGTCAGCTTATCTACATTGATGATCCTTCCGCCAAAGTCAGTTTTATCCAGGATATAGTGAATGAAGTTGCTTCCAATAAAGCCGCAACCACCGGTTACCATTAGATTTTGCACTTTCTGCATTTCCATTGATAATATGGCCTCCGCTTTCTATTGAGAAAAAACTCTAACAGCTCTTTAGTCTTTACCGCAATTAATATCTTAATATGATTATATGGTCAATCTTATAATATATTGCCTATAACCTTGACACGCCATGCATTTTCTCATAGATATTTCTGAGTTTGTTATTAAGTTATTTTTTACATGGAGCATAAATGTCTTTAGAAAAATTAATTCTCCAATATTCCAGACCCCTGTTTCCCATACCTGCAGACTTACATAAAAGGGGAAAAACGAAGGGGAAGATTAGAGCCATTCTTTTCGATGTATACGGCACCCTTTTCATAAGCAAAGCAGGGGACATCAGTATGGCTAGAAAAGAGGCTGAACGAAATGTTATCGGCATTGAAGCCTTACTTGAAAGATTTCATAGTAACAAAAATGCCAAAAACCTGCCCGAGGAATTCTTTGAAGAAATAAAGAAAGAAAAAGAAAAGCTGAAAGGACAGGGGGTTGACTTTCCTGAGGTAAAAATTGAAAAAATATGGGAAAGAATACTAAAGATAGAAGATGCTGATAACATTAAACAATTTGCTGCGGAGTATGAACTTATCGTAAACCCCGTGTATCCCATGCCCCATTTAAGGGAGGTTCTTGCTGCATGCAAAAAGAATAATATTCCCATGGGCATTATTTCAAATGCTCAATTTTACACGCCTTACCTTTTTTATGCATTTTTGAACGCTACTTTAGAAGAGCTTGGTTTTGTCACTGATTTTGTCTTCTTTTCATATGTTTCCGGACATGTAAAGCCTTCGCTTTGCATGTTTGAAAGAGCTGCTGAAAACCTTGAAAAATCGGGGATACCGAAGTATAACACATTATATGTTGGCAATGATATGATAAAGGATATTCATTGTGCAAGTAAGGTCGGTTTCCAGACAGCTCTCTTTGCGGGAGACAAAAGATCATTGAGGCTGGGCACAGAAGATACAATGGACGAAAAAATTTCTCCCGACCTTGTAATAACTGATCTTCTGCAGGTTCTGGATTTTGTTTAAGAATGAGGTATAATTGTAGGTAACCGTTCACAGGTTCAGGGTTAAGGGTTAAGGACAAAGGCAGCATTAAAGACCTGAAGTCCTCGTCAAAAATGCTCATTTTCGCAAATAATTGCCAATTTGGCTCCGGATTTTGTTTCAGGTCTGACGAAGCTGACGCTTTTCTCGTACATACGCATCCCAAATGCAGTCCGGGGACAAGAATGGAACCTTGAACCCTTGAACGGTTACAAATATATTTTGTTTGACTCCGGCTTGTTCGAGTTAGGGAAATCAAAATGATAAACAATAAAAAGCTTGTCATCGCTGTGATCGGTGTAGTTCTGTGTATTGTTATTGTTGTCCTTGCGTTGGTGCTCAACAGGAAAGGATTTATACCGAAAGAAGAAAAAATTATAAAGAAAGCAGTTTCTGTCTTCTCGATGGAAAGAAAAGAACCACATGTCTTGAAGAAACCTGTGTCAAAACCATATAAAGTTTCGGAAAAACCGATCATTACACCCAGGGTGCTGAGGGGGGAAAAAGTAAGAAGCAAAACAAAACAGAATTATTATGAAAGGTTAACCAATGATGTAAGGAATTTTTTCGATTATCTCGACCAGAGAGATTATATAAAGGCATACAGGTTAAAGAATGGAACACAGAGGCATTTTCTTCTACTTCTTGCAAAACTTTCCGCAAATCCCCCGGTAGTTTCAGGAGAAACAAGAGATATATACACCTTAACACACAATATGGCTCATTTTTACAGGGTTATCGATAAGAAGAACATTTCCATTGTAAAAGACGTTCTTTCCCATGAAAGAGAAATTATCGAACCCACAATGGAGATGCTCTATGAGTGGATTACAGAAGAAATAAAAAGAAAAAATAAAGAGGTTAAAACTTCCACCGGGGATCTCTATGAATATGCATGTTTTTTCCTTAACACCATGTCAGGGAAAGCCTATCTCGCGCGGAGAGATTCGAAGACCAGAATCCTGATGATCTATTACTCGCTTTTAATTCTGGATAAAGCAAACAGAGAGAATTTGAATCACAACGGGATAGACATTCTTCCTCCGCTTAATATGTTAGTGGATGATATTACAAACCAGATGGGTTTGGATTACAAAGAAAAATATCTCCAGAGATTATATTACATTAAAAAGAGAGTTGTTTCTCACAGGGAAAAGAGGCAAATTAAAGAGTAAACTTTGATAAAAATCCCTTATGTCTCCTATACCAGGTGCCCGGGATCAGCCTGTAAAGAAATCGTGAGACAGGACCAATATACTCTTTTTCTCTCTTGTCGAACTGGCAGGCCTGGATAATCCGCCTCAAAATTTCTTCTTTGGAACCTCCTTCGTTGAAAATCTTATAGGCACAGTGAAACAGCGGACTGTACATATTTTTCTTTTCCAGGTATCTGTGAACGTTTTTAATGGTATTTGGACCTTCAGGGGTTCCATCTATCTTTTCTAATACCTGAATATCTGTTTCTATGGGATTTCCGTTAAATAATTCGTAGAATAGTTTGCCGTACCTGAAATTTTTGCTGGCGTCGGAAGAGAGAGTAACGTACATATCTCCAACACCGGCTTGACTGTAAAATGACTGGAAGCTTCCTCCCAGTAATTTCGATAATGACCTGATTTCAACTCCCGATCTTGCAAAGAGAGTGCCCGGTATGGAATTCCCGAGATTCAGACATTCAAGTACTCCCTTTATATTTGCTACAATGTTTTTCAAGGCGCCACAGGCTTCAACTCCTACAATATCGAAATTGTAAAAAGATGTTAATTCCTGCGGGTTGACATTTAAGAATTCTTTTTTCACAACACGTGATATTTTTTTCTTCCCGGCAACCGCTAAACAGACCGGTTTTCCCATGGCTATATCAACATCAAAGAAAGGCCCCCCCATACAGACAATTTCAAACTTATTATGAATGTCAAAAAAATGGTTATTAATCATCTGCGAAGGCGTTATCAGCTCTTTTGTTTTTTCATCTGATGCAAGCCCTTTTATGGGGGATAAAAGGCAGGTTCTGCCTTTCTTTTTGGTAATGATCGGTTTTAAGTAATTCAGCAGTTCCGGAAGTCGGTTCATCGTTATGGAAAGAACAATGAAATCGTTTTCTTCCACAACTTTTTCAAGATCATTTGTTGCGGAAACCCTTTTGGATAAGCGGGGGACCATTTCCATGCCCCCCAGTTTCTTTGCAAGGTCGCTTGTCAAGTGTTTTGGGTTGAAGTGGGTTTCATTAATTTTTCTACATAACTCTGCGTCGTAGTAATATATTTGTACTTCTTTACCATCACGCCCGAATTTATAGGCAAACGCTGTTCCCAGTCTCCCCGGACCGATAATCGCTATTTTCTCAGAATTAAGATTATTCATTTCTTGTTCATCCTAATGCGGCGTTCATATAATGTTTCTGGCAATCACTAGAATATATGTAAGAACAGATCGACCTGTCAAACAAAAAACTAAAGGAGACGAAGAAATCTATGCCATTTTTTCGCAGGCAGTATAAACCTAACCCAGATAAACTGGAAATTCGAAGCACTAAATGCGAAACAAATCCGAATTTCTAATATTTAAATGTTCAAAACATCAACACCACAGAAGTGGCATTAACTTTATTGTAAAAAGTTTAACTCTTTCCCGTTTAGATATTTGTATTTTTGTCATTCGATATTGTTTCGAGTTTCGAAATTCGATATTCGGATTTAAGTTTTGCAAGGACTTATCAGCCATAAAGAAATTCTTTTGCCATTTTTGCAAGAATTTTACAATTAAGTGCCTACGCTTTCCCCAAGACTTCGCTTGGGGAAAGTGGCCCCTTCGGGGCAGTTGAATATTTCGTTGATTTCCTGCATAATACAGGGGGGGGAAGAGGGGTCAAGTCTCCGTTTGACTTATGATGTCTGTTCTGATAAGCAATAACCATGAGCAGGCCGTTGAGAATAGAGTATGAGAGCGCCTGGTATCATGGGGAAAAACAGGGCTGGCATTTAAATTTAAGGAAAAACAAAAGGGGTTGCGAATCTTTCGCAACCCCTCAATATTATCCATGGTAGTCCCACGGGGAATCGAACCCCGGTTTCCGGCGTGAGAGGCCGGCGTCCTGGCCGCTAGACGATGGGACCATGGCTGGGGGACCAGGATTCGAACCTGGGTAGCAGATTCCAGAGACCTGAGTCCTACCGCTAGACGATCCCCCAGTGATCTGGTTTTGAATGGTTCGGATTAGACAAATAATCCTGAAAAGTCAAGGCTAAATTTCATTTTTTGTATTTATCGATATATTCTAAAGCCCTCTTTATCCTCTGCACAACCTTCTCTTTTCCCAGAGTTATCATAACTTCATCGATTCCGGGACTTACTGTTTTACCTGTAATGGCTACCCTTACCGGCTGGGCTATAAACTTGAGTTTTGTTTCTCTTCTTTCTGCAAGGCTTCTCAGAAAAGTTTCTATTCCTTCTTTTGTAAAATCTTCCAATCGTGGTAATTCTTTTGCCACACTCCGGAGGTGTTCTGCAAATTCGACTTTAAGGAACTTTTCCGCCGCCTTTTCATCATACTCTATTTCATCCTTGAAATAGAAAGCACCGGAATCTGCCATTTCCACCAATGTCTTTGATCTTGTTTTAAGATCGGTTGCAACCTGCTTCAAATATTGCATGTCCGACACATTCAGTTGCAGTTTCTCAAAGAACGGGCGAACCTCTTCTGCCAGTTTTTCCCCGGAGCTTTTCTGTATATAATGCTGGTTCAGCCAGAGAAGTTTTTCCGGATTAAAAACGGCGGCAGAGTTGCCAACAGCCTCGAGGTTAAAGAAATCGATAAGTTCGGAAACGGAAAATATTTCCTGATCTCCATGGGACCACCCAAGCCTTACCAGATAATTTACAAGGGCCTCTGGCAAATAACCCATTTCTTTATAAGTCATCACCGAAGTTGCGCCGTGTCGTTTGCTCAACCGCGTTTTGTCGGCGCCCAGTATCATAGAAACATGGGCAAATTCGGGGACTCTGTATCCCAAAGCCTCATAAAGAAGAATCTGTCTTGGTGTATTATTTAAATGATCATCACCTCGAATAACATGTGTAATTCCCATCTGGGCATCATCGACAACAACGGCAAAATTATAGGTTGGATAGCCGTTGCTCCTCTCTATAATAAGATCATCAAGTTCACTATTATTAAACCTGATTTTGCCCTTGATAAGATCATTAACAATAGTGACACCCGTTTGGGGGGATTTAAATCTTACCACAGAACCTTCCGTCCTGCCGATATTTTTGTCCCGGCATGTTCCGTCATATTTTGGCTTTCTTTTCTCAGAGAGGGCCTTCTTTCTTTTTTCTTCCAACTCTTGAGGAGTGCATATGCAGTAATACGCCTTTCCCTCATCTATAAGTTTCTGAACCATTTTTCTGTGAATTTCAACTCGTTCGGCCTGAAAATATGGGTCTTCATCCCAATCAAGTCCCAGCCACCTCATGGCACTCAGGATTGCATCTGTAGATTCTCTTGTAGAGCGAAGCTGATCCGTATCCTCGATTCTCAGAATAAACTTTCCATCATTATGTCTTGCGAAAAGCCAGTTAAAAAGCGCTGTCCTCGCCCCGCCGATATGCAAATAACCGGTAGGTGAGGGAGCAAATCTTGTTTTTACTGTTTCATCTTTCAACATTTTTAGTACACCTTATTCGTAAAATAAAAAGTAACCGTCCACAGGTTCATGGTTCAGCGTTCAGGGTTAAGGACAAAGGCAACATTAAAGACCTGAAGTCCTCGTCAAAAATGTTCATTTCTGCAAATAATTGCCGATTTGGCTCCGGATTTTGTTTCAGGCCTGACGAGGCTGACG
>JAGGSD010000017.1 GCA_021159265.1 Syntrophobacterales bacterium
CCAGGAAGCCTATGATCGAATCAAGAAATTGATTTCCGTAAATGAACTTGTTCCCGGCCAAAAGATAATTTACGATGACATGGCCAAAAAACTCAATATGGGTGTTACTCCTGTTATTCAGGCTCTTAACAGGCTGGAGTCCTCAAATCTTGTGAAATATGTGCCCAATAAAGGTTATTTTGTTGGAGAGATAACGGAAACCGAAGTCAGGCAGCTTTATCAGGCCAGAGAAGCCCTTGAGGTTTCCGTGGTTCCTGCCGTTATTCAAAACTTTAATTCAGGGAAGATGGATGAAATCAGGCAAATATTTAGAAAAAGGAGAGATGCAAAACGGCCCCGGCGCGAAGTGCTTCTCGAAGATACCCTGTTTCACCTTACAATAGTACGGTGCGCTAATAACGATGTTATTTATAATCTCTTGGAGTATGTCTTTGAGCAGGTTTACCTTAAGTATCGCCCGGAGTATCTGACTGATGACAGGATAAAGGTTTTAATAAAGGAACACAGAGCGCTCCTGGACTCGTTGATGAAAGGCAATATAGAAGAAACTATGATTCTTGTAAGGGAACATATCAGGTCGGGTATGGAGTATATTATCCAGAGCATTCAGTTGGATAAGACGGGATTTTAATCCGCAGATTACACAGATTACACGGATTATATTTCATCTGATACTTCATGGTTTGTCGCAGGTTAGAGTTTTTATCCTCAACAACTGCGCCTGCCTGTGCGTTGCACGCAGACAGGCGTTTTTCGCGCAGATGTTGGTGTCAGGGGCCAGGGATCTGCAGTTTTTACAACATGTCTCATAGCGCCAAAAGCCCGATGGGCGATCGTTGTCTTTTGCTGATCCCCGACACCTGATCCCTGATAACTTTGCGGTTTTGCGCATTAATTTATTGCCATGACAATAATTGGAGGAATTATGAAAGAAAAGATTTTAGTTTTGGGCAAAGGGGAAAATGCCCGTTCCTTTTATGAGATGTGCGAGGAAACGGGGTTTGAGGTTACTCTTTTGGAGTCTGTTGACAACCTGAATTCCTATCTGAAAGACGTGGGCATCATTATCCGGTTTATGGAAGATAGCCTGGATATTCCTTCTGTGGAAGGAGCCGGCTCTGTAACAGGATCTCAAACCTGGCTTTGCGAAAGTATTGGCCGAAGCGCTACGTCAATGGCAAAAGAAGCGGGGAATCCGGAGCGTTATGTAGGCTTTTCTTTGTCAGGGTTGTTTCCTGAAAAGAAACTGGTGGAATTGACAGGTGGCGAAAGAACTGCAGACGACGCAGTGGCAACGGCCAGGGATCTTTTTGAAAAGTTGCAGTTTACCGTGGTAATTTCCAGGGACCATCCCGGTTATATACTTAACAGAGTTGTAGCCTCAATGATTAATGAGGCTATTTATGTAAGCATGTATGGCCTGGCCGAGATGAAAGACATAGATCAGATGATGCGTCTCGGTGCTAACTTTCCAATGGGACCCTTTGAATATGCGGATTCGGTGGGATTGGACCGCGTTCTTAAGACCCTGGAATGGTTGACAGAGGAGCTTGGCCCCCAATACCGTCCATGCCCGCTGTTAAGACGGAAAGTGGAGGCAGGCTTCCTGGGAAGAAAAACGGGCAAAGGATTTTACGCCTATTAAGGGCTGAAGGAAAACCCCTTAACCTTTAATCCTCATTGCTCAGTCCTTGCGGCTTTGCCGCATTAATGGAGGAATTATGGATTTTAAAAATATAATTTATCAAAAAGAAAGTGGCATTGCGCGGATGATTATCAACCGCCCCGAGAAGAGGAATGCCCTCAACCGGGACGCCAGGCTGGAAATGATAAACGCTTTAGAGGATACCGTGGCTGATTCATCAGTTAGGGTGTTGATTATTTCCGGCGCGGGAGGAAAGAGCTTTATTGCCGGGTCTGATCTTACCGAGCTGTCGACTTTTAGCCCTCTTGAGATGGAAGAGTTTATGGCCACTATAGCCCAGCAGTTTTATACGAGATTCGAGCAGTTGGATAAGCCCGTGATTGCAATGATTGATGGTTTGTGTCTTGGGGGAGGTCTCGAACTGGCTATGGCCTGTGACATACGCATCGCTTCCGATTCATCCAGATTTGGACAGCCCGAGACATTCATAGGCATCATTCCAGGTGGCGGAGGAACTCAAAGACTTCCCAGGCTTGTGGGGGTTGGAAAGGCCAAGGAACTTATTTTTACCGGCAATATGATTGATGCCGGAGAAGCCCTTCGGATAGGGCTGGTCAACCAGGTTGTCCCTTCTGATAAACTTGAAGAGGTAGTGATGTCCATGGCGAATCAAATGGTTGACAGGAGTTCCCTGGTCATCAAGTGGGCCAAGAAGGCCATTAACGTCGGACAGGAAACAAGCTTGAGTATGGGTTTGAGCTATGAAGCTCTGGCCGAATGTCTTGTCATGTCAAGTAAGGATACCAGAGAGGGGATGAAGGCATTTTTTGAGAAGAGAAAACCGCAGTTTAAAGGAGAGTAGGAGTTTTGATTATGGATATAAAACGAATTCTGGTTGTTGGCGCGGGTGTAATGGGGCATGGTGTTGCTTTGGTTGCGGCTCGCAGCGGCTTTGATGTTTCGATGGTGGATGTGAAGGAAGAATTTGTGCAAAGGGGAATGGAAGGAATAAATCGGTTTCTCAACGGAAGTCTGAAACGTGGAAAAATGACACAGGAGGAAGTGGATTCGGTCTTATCGCATATTCGAACGTCTGTGAATATGGAGGCTGAGGCCGCGGAAGCTGATTTTGTCTTCGAGGCTATCTTCGAAAATAAGGAAGCAAAATCTAATCTTTTTTCTCAGTTAAACAAAATGTGCAAAGCGGAAACTATATTTGCCAGTAATACAAGCCAGCTTTCGATTACCGAATTAGGCCTGGCCTCAGGCCGTCCCGAATTATTAATCGGGATGCACTGGTTTAATCCCCCTCCTTTAATGCGTCTCATAGAAATTCCGGTAGGAGAGAAAACGAGCGGAAAAACAGTGGAAACAACGATTGAGGTAAGCCGGAAAATGGGGAAGCAGCCGTTTACCTGTAAAGATTCTCCGGGTTTCATTGTTAATCGCATCTTGAATCCCTGGTATAATGAGGGGATGAACCTGCTTGATGAAGGTGTGGCTGCCGCAGAGCAAATTGACACAGCGATAAAGGTTGGAGGCGGGTTCAGGATGGGGCCGCTGGAATTGCGGGATCTTGTTGGACTGGATACGGCCCTGCATGTAACGGAAGATCTTTATCAACGATTGAGAAATGATAAATTTAAGCCTCCGATGTGTCTTAGAAATCTTGTCGCGGCGGGAAAATTCGGCAGGAAGACAGGAGAGGGCTTTTACAAATACGACAATAAAAAGTAAGGAGAAAGATAATTTATGGATTTTGAACTGACAGATGAAAATAAGATGTTCAGGGAGGCGATCAGGAACTTTGGCGAGAAGGAGGTTGCCCCTTTAGTGGAAGAGTCGGAGGAAACGAATATTTTCCCCAAGCAGCTCTTTAAAAAAGCTGCAGACCAGGGATTTTTATGTCCGAGGTACCCGGTGGAAATGGGAGGAGGCGGGGGAGACAAAATTACGGAATGTATAATGGTGGAAGAATTGAACAGGGTGAACCCAGGAATTGCATCATCGCTGATGGCTCAGAGTGGTCTCGCCACCCAGCCCATCTATAATTATGGTTCTGAAAAGCAAAAACAGGACTTTCTTATTCCTGCCATTCATGGCGATAAAGTGGGCGCTTTTGGCCTTACCGAGCCAAATGCCGGTTCAGACGCCGCCTCTATCAAAACGAGAGCCGTCCGTGATGGTGACAGTTATGTCATAAACGGGACAAAGATATTTATTACTAACGGGCCCTTCTGTGATTACGTAATTGTGGCCGCCTATACAGATCCTGCCAAAAGAGGCGTGGGAATAAATCTCTTTATTGTGGAAAAGGGCACCCCTGGATTCACAGTGGCCAGGAAACTTGACAAGGTAGGAAACCGCTCTATTGAAACGGGCGAGCTTGTTTTTGAAGATTGCCGCGTTCCGGCTGAAAACATGATTGGCGAAAAAGAAGGGGGCGGGTTTGCCCAGATTGCCGAAACTCTGTTGTCAGGGCGCATTACCTATGGAGCGCGATGCACAGGTGTCGCCCAGGCAGCTCTTGAGTTAACAGTGCAGTACGCGAAGGAACGGGTCCAGTTCGGGAAACCCATAATCAAATTTCAGGCTAACAGATTCAAGCTCGCTGAGATGGCGACTAATGTGGATGTCATGCGCACATATACCTATCGTGTGGCATGGATGTACAGCGCGGGGAAGGATGTTCGCACAGAGGGTCCGATGGTGAAGCTGTTTACCGCTGAGCTGCTGCAGAAGATACTGAGCGACGCTATGCAGATACACGGCGGTTACGGATATATGATGGAATATCCTATCCAGCGATTCTGGAGGGATGGACGTTTATTTACGATAACCGAAGGCACTTCCGAGATACAGCGTCTGGTTATAGCTAAGCAGTTGGGATACTAAGACGGCAAAGCCGCAAGGACTTAACAACGAGCAACGAGCAATGAGCAATGAGCAATGAGGACTGAATCTTTTCCTCATTGCTCGAACCTGTCAACCTGAGTAGTTACCAAGTGGAGAGATAAAATGACCGCGAGTGTAAATCATCCAAAAGACCGGCCATGGCTGATGCGTGCCTATTCGGGGTATGCCAGCGCTAAAGAATCCAATTTGCTTTATCGGTCCAATCTGGCCAAAGGTCAGACCGGATTGAGCATAGCCTTTGATTTACCCACGCAGACAGCCTATGATTCAGACGACATTCTGGCTAAGGGTGAAGTTGGCAAGGTAGGAGTTCCTGTGAGAGATCATGAAGATATGGAACTCCTTTTTGATCAGATTCCCATTGAAAAGATGAATACCTCCATGACGGTAAATGCTTCCACGGCATGGGTCATCGCTCTGTATGTGGCAGCGGCTCAAAAGCAGGGAGCAGATATCTCTAAATTAAGGGGAACGACTCAGAATGATATTGTAAAAGAGTACTTAAGCCGCGGTACATATATTTTCCCGCCAAAAGCTTCCATGAGACTGACCTCTGAAGTAATCAGCTATACAGTCAATCAAATCCCGAAGTGGAATCCAATTAACATTTGTTCTTATCACCTGCAGGAGGCTGGAGCTACACCTGTTCAGGAAATGGCCTTTACATTGGCTAATGCCATGGGAGTTCTCGACGCGGTAAAGGAGTCTGGACATGTTAAGGAAGAAGATTTTCCAAATGTTGTAGGGCGAATCTCTTTTTTCCTTAATGCGGGTATTCGTTTTATTGAAGAGCTTTGTAAAGTCAGGGTTTTTACTAAGATGTGGGACAGGATTTGCGAGGAGCGTTATGGCGTTTCAGATCCCAAAATGAGGCGTTTCCGGTATGGTGTGCAGGTTAACAGTTTAGGTCTTACTTCGCAGCAGCCTGAAAACAATATCGCGCGAATCATTTATGAATTTCTTGGCGTGGTTCTCAGCAAAGATGCCCGGGCGCGGTCAGTGCAGCTACCCGCATGGAATGAGGCGCTGGGTCTTCCCAGAAAATGGGATCAGCAATGGAGTTTGCGCCTTCAGCAGATAATGGCGTTTGAAACAGACTTGCTGGAATATGACGATATTTTCGCAGGTTCAAAGGTGATAGAGCGGAAAGAAAACGAACTGGAGGAAGAAGCCCGGGCTGAAATAGACAGGATTCAGGAAATGGGCGGTATTGTGCCTGTTTTAGAGAGCGGATACATGAAGCAGCAACTGGTTGAGAGCAACACCAGGAAATTGAGGCAGATTGAATCGGGTGAAAAGGTGGTTGTTGGTGTAAATCGGTTTGAGGAGGCGGAGCCATCCCCATTGACTGCCGATACAGAGGGTTTCTTTTATGTGGTTGATGATTCTGTTGAGGCCGAACAAATCAGGATACTTGAAGATTTTCGTCTTCGAAGAGATAAGGAAAAAGTAGCGCGCGCATTAGATCATCTGCGTGAAGGTATCGAAAAAGGGAAAAATATTGTGGAACTGAGTATCGAATGCGCCAGGTCCGGCGTAACGACGGGCGAATGGGGGAAAACCATGCGCGAGATTTTTGGAGAATACAGGGCTCCTACCGGCGTCAGTCTGGTTGCTGCCGATGTACCCCAGACCGGAGAGGCCGGAAAAGTGAATGAAAGGGTTAGAAAATTAAACGATAAGTTGGGACGTAATTTAAAGATCCTCATCGGCAAACCCGGGCTCGACGGTCATTCGAATGGTGCGGAACAAATCGCCGTCAAGGCGAGAGATGTGGGTATGGAAGTCGTATATGAAGGAATACGCCTAACCCCGGAGCAGATTGCCGAGAGCGCTATGCAGGAAGGAGTTCATATTATCGGGCTTTCCATACTCAGCGGGTCCCACCTGGATCTGATGCCGGAAATAGTAAGGAACATGAAAAAGCGTGGCCTTGCCGATATACCCCTTGTAGTTGGCGGGATTATCCCGGAAGCGGATATGGAAAAGATGTATCATGCCGGAGTTAAAAAAATATATACGCCAAAGGATTTTAATTTAAACGATATCATGAATGGAATCGTAGATGTAGTCGCGCAGGCTAATCATGTAGAATTATGAAGAAAATGGCGAGGCATCCTTTTGGATTTTAACATAGAAGACGTTTTCAGGGGTGAGAAAAAGGCAGTTGCCCATGCCCTCAATTTATTGGAAGACAGAAGGCCTGCATCACTGGAACAGAACAAGGCGCTCATTGAAAAGTTAAGCAATAATGCCCGTCCATCCAGACACGTAATTGGAATAACAGGTCCTCCCGGTGTCGGCAAATCCAGTCTGATGACTTACATCATTCGCGAGTACCGGTCGCGGGGCAAAACCGTTGGCGTCATCACTGTTGATCCCAGCAGCCAGCGGAGTGGCGGCGCGTTATTAGGCGATCGGGCAAGGATTGTACATGATCCGAATGATGATGGTGTTTTTCTACGCAGCATGGCGGCAGGAAGCCACATGGGTGGACTTGCATGGCGCACACGCCATTGCCTGACTGTTTTTGAAGCGGTTTATGACATCATTATTATTGAAACTGTTGGTGTGGGACAGTCGGAAACGGAGATTGACCAGGTTGCTGGCACTGTCGCGTTTATTGTCCAGCCGGGAAGTGGAGACATCCTGCAATTCATGAAGGCGGGGATAATGGAGATACCTCATGTTTTAGTGGTGAATAAAGCTGACCAGAAGGCCCTGGCAGCAAGGGCTCGGAATGATTTGATGGTTGCCAGGACCTATAGTCAATCCGCTTTGGAAGGTTGGGAGCTTCAACTGGTCATGACATCCGCCCTTGAAGGCTGGGGCCATAAGGAGCTGATTGACGTGCTTGAACGTCACAACATGTTTCTTTCTGAAAAGGGTATCTTGGAAGCGTTTCGACGGCGAAAGCGCATCGAGTGGGTCATTATGCTGTTCAGAGAGCGTTTTGGCACTTTTGGCTTCGAAGTTTTGGGTGGAGAAGAGAAAGTGCGGAAAATGATCGCACAGGAAGATATTAATAACCCGTTGGAAAGATTACAGGCTTTGGAGAAAAAGGTTTTCTGTAACCGTTTACCGCAGAGAGCGCAGAGATGACAAAACAGTCAATTTTAATGTCAAAGCGCTTAAAAATGGTGTACGCAGGTTAGTCCTTGGCTTACAGGAATAGTTTCTCCGCGGGCTCTGCGTTCTCTGCGGTGGACAGATACGGTTTTTTTACACACGATCAACTTAAATGGAGGTTTTGATAATGACAGGAATTGTTTCGTATGGGGGTTATATCCCTGCGCTTAGACTGGACCGGAAGCTTATTGCCGATGCATGGGGCAGGAATTCAATTGGTGGAGAGAGGAGTATGGCTAACAGTGATGAAGACAGCATAACAATGTCTGTGGAAGCGGCTGCCAACTGTCTCAATGACAGGAAAAGGGAAGAAATTGAAGGATTCTTCTTTGCGTCCACCACAGCGCCATATAAGGAAAAAATGAACTCTACCTTAATTGCCACCGTACTGGATCTGGAACGTGAAGTGGTGACAGCCGATTTTG
This sequence comes from Syntrophobacterales bacterium, assembly GCA_021159265.1. Lineage (GTDB taxonomy): Bacteria > Desulfobacterota > Syntrophia > Syntrophales > UBA6807 > UBA3084. The sequence goes on from JAGGSD010000017.1 coordinate 8,116, forward strand.
GAAATTCACTGAGAGCGGGCACCGCCATGTTGAAAGCAGCCCTTGACTCGGTGAAAAGCGGGTCTACCCGGAATTTCCTGGTTGCGGCCGCCGACTCCAGACTTGGTTATCCGAAGTCTGATCAGGAACAGACCTTTGGTGATGGAGCAGCGGCTGTTCTGGTAGGTGACACAGATCCTGTTGCGACTTTTGAAGGCAGTTATTCCATAAACAATGAAATGATAGACGTATGGAGGAACCCTGAGGATAAATTCGTCAAGACATGGGAGGGGCGTTTTATATTAGATGAAGGTTATACCGCCCACATGAAAGAAGTTGTTTCGGGGATTTTAAAAAAATATGATCTCAAACCCGCGGATATCTCAAAAGTCATTTTGCCGGCTCCTGACATCCGGACCCACGGGAAACTTGTGAAGTCACTCGGATTTGACCCGAAAACGCAAGTGCAGGATCCATTGATTTCGAATGTTGGTTATTGCGGGACAGCTCAACCGCTCATGATGCTCACAGCCGCCCTTGAAGAGGCTAACCCCGGTGACATCCTGTTGCTGGCGGCATATGGGGACGGCGCCGACGCAATGATCTTCAAAGTGACCGATCAAATCGGCAAATCGATGAATCGATGCAAAATGTCCGCTTTGATAGAAAATAAAATGATGTTTCCTTCTTATGCGCGCTTTCTGAGTTTCCGGGATATCCTGGAAGCACAGCCGGGAGAACCCTTCCGTCTTTTCCCTTCGGCCACAGTTTCGTGGCGCGAGAGAAAGTCCAGCCTTCGCTGCCATGCGAGCCGGTGCAGAAAGTGCGGGTGCATGACATTTCCCGTCCAGAGAGTCTGTTACAATTGTCGTTCAAAGGATGATTATGATGAAGTTCGTGTTTCCGACAGGGCAGGCAAAGTCTTTACCTTTACCCGGGATAATCTTGGCGGAAGGAGCGATGATCCGGTTATAATTCAAACCGTGGCTGAGCTTGAAGGCGGGCTGAGATTTTACGGCATAATGACCGATTGCGAACCCGATACCGTGGAGTTAAATATGCCTGTGGAGCTGACTTTCAGGAGAATTTATGAAGGAGCCGGGTTCCACAATTACTTTTGGAAACTGAGACCGGTGAGAAGAGGAGGTGCCAACTGATGGGTAACATTAAAGATAAGGTAGCCATTGTCGGGATGGGTTGCAGTAAATTTGGTGAGAGATGGGATGCGAGTTTAGAAGATCTGGCTATAGAATCCGCCTATGAAGCTTATGAAGATGCCGGTGTTGGGCCTGAGGATATCGAGGCATGCTGGGTCGGTCAGGTGTCGGCGCCGGTGGCCGGGATCGGAGCGACTTCCATAGCGGAGGCCTTAAAGTTAAGAGACATTCCTGTCATTCGAAATGAAAATTGGTGTACCACAGCGCACATTGCCTTAATTGAGGCATGCATAGCTGTCGCAAGCGGACTTTATGATACGGTTATGGCTATTGGCGTCGAGAAATTAAAAGATACCGGATATCCGGGATTGGGAACAGGACGTGGGATGAGTCCCGTTCTGGAAGCCAGGAGAACCGCTCCCGGTTCTTTTGGTCTCATTGCCAAACGCTACTTTGAGACGTATGGTCTCAGTAATGAAGAAGGCAAAGAAACTCTTGCAAAGATTGCCGTCAAGAATCATGACAATGGAAGTCTCTGCCCAAAGGCCCATTTTCACAATAAAATTACCCTGGAAAAAGCGCTTAATGCCCCGATTATTGCCTGGCCCCTGGGTTTGTTTGATTGCTGCGGCAACAGCGACGGTTCGGCCTGTGCGATTATTACCCGTGCGGATAGAGCCAGGGACTTCAGGCCGGACCCTGTTTATATGAAGGGCTATGGTATTTCCATGGATTCGCTTCTGCCGCATTTAAGGCCGGGGTTTGATTGGCTGCATTTCGATGCTCTAATAAAATCGTCTCATAAAGCTTACGAAATGGCCGGAATTAAAAATCCCCGTGAAGAGCTGGATGTCGCGGAGGTTCATGACTGTTTTACGATTACGGAATTAGCCATATATGAAAATTTCGGTTTCAGTCCGAGAGGAAAAGCCAAAGAGGATATCGATTCAGGCTTCTTTGCGAGGGGAGGGGGGCTTCCCGTTAATATAGATGGCGGGCTCAAATGTTTTGGCCATCCAATAGGCGCCAGTGGTCTGCGTATGACTTATGAGATTTATAAACAGCTTCAGGGTAAAGCGGATTTACCCGAACGCCAGGTAAAGAATCCCAGGCTGGGTCTTTCGCATACCTTTGGCGGCCCGCCTCAGATAAGCGCGGTGGCTATTCTGGGAAATGAAAAGGGCTAAATTCACTTAGTGAAAGGGTAGGGGCGACTTTAGTCGCCCTGATCAAAGGAAGGCTAAAGCCTCTCCTACCCATCAATTCAGCATAAGGAAAGAAGTGAGGAAACGAATGGCTTTTAATGAAATACTTGTAGAGAAAAAAGCGGGTGTTGCCGTTGT
>JAGGSD010000219.1 GCA_021159265.1 Syntrophobacterales bacterium
GGAAAAAACATCATCAAGAAGATTCTTTAAATAATTACTAACCCTCCAATCACAATGCACATAAATACTCCCATCCTCTGCCAGCAGTTGGTGCATCAGTTTCAGCCGTTCATACATCATGGTCAAATAGGATGAAATGCCCCGTCCCCAGGTGTCGCGGTAGGCAATCTCTTCGATAATGGACTGCTGCTTTGTCACGTCCTCGCCGTTGACGGTAATGTTGTAGGAAAAGTCAGCGCCCACTGCAAAAGGCGGGTCCATGTAAATCAATTTCAGTCCGCCCTGTTTTTCAATCTCCTCCCGCATAGGTCCGTTCACCAGCGATGAGAGAATCAGTTTGTTGTCGCCCCAGATGAGCTTGTTGGTCCAGCCTTTGAGCTGCCTTCCCTGAAAATCGGTGGCGAACATGTCCATCGTTACACCTTTAGGCTGCTGTTCCTTACGGGGTTCGTCAATATGTTCGATGGAATGGAAGGGCAGAACCGCATTGATTATGGTTTCATCACGTCCGTTCCAGAATAAAAAGACGTCCTCATCATCCGCATACAATTTGTAAATATATTCTTTGGGCAGGGGCCTGCCTTTTTTAATCAAGTCAATGATTTGTTGCTTTTCTTTGTCGGATAAATTCAATTCCGCCATAATTTTTCTCTATCTCTCTATTTTAAAAAGTTCTATGATGTTTCCGAACGTCTTCAAATCTTTTTTATGCTTCTCCCACAACTCCTGTTTCACATACAAGGGAATATATTTCCGTTTATCCTGCGCGGCGTTCACGTCTCCGCACCAAACCTGCAATCGTTTGATTTTACGCACATCATCCAAATCTTCTCTGCCTTTGGTTTCGGCAATGTAAATTTCGCTTTCAGTTTCCTTAATCAGGAAATCAGGATGAAAATCATGGATATTGCCATCTTCCCCCTGATACTCGATTTTGAAGTTGAGTGTTTGATAATTTTTTGCAAAGGAAATAATATCAATACAATTTTCCAGGAATGCAGCGAATTCCAGCTCAAACTGGCTGTCGCCGATGATTTTATTGAACACGCTTTTCTGCGGTACCAGATAGGGCTGATTGTCCGCCACTATTGGTTTGGCTTTGCGCAGCGAAATAAAGTTTTTAATTTGTGCGGAACCCTTGTCTTTGATGGTCAGGTCATCAATGGCTCTTTTGAATGCGCCATACAGCGTCCGTTTTGCCACCACTTCGGAAAGATTCCGTAAGACATTAGCGTCTTCGATATCCACACTTTTGCCGAACAACTTGTATCGAATAAACTGCTCCACTTTGGGATAAAGAATATTGAACCCGCTAACCAGTCGGCTCTCTTTTAGAATGGCTTGCGTGAAAAATCCAACTACGTTTCGGTAATCGGGCAAGGTATCGGCGAACTCAATTTTATGGGAAAACTCACCGTCAATATCAGTAAATACGATTTCTTTGAGTTCATTTTCGCTGTATTTTTTTAAGGGAACAGGGACAACTTTTAGCGCATCGATATTGATATCCTCTAAATTTTTATAATCCCGATGGATGCGTGGGGATAAAATAGGGATCGGGATGTCTAATTCTTCCATGTCTTTTTTATCATTGTCCTTGTCAATTTCCACAATAATCGGGTTGCGGGATTTGCCCGTCTCGCCCATGGGTCGGTAACTGAACTCCACGCCTTCGGTTTTAATGGATTCCACAAATTCGATGAAAGCAGGCGTGCCCACCACCACCAGTTCTTCTTTAACGTCCATGCCAAACATTTTACGCAGGCCTCTGCCCAGGGTTTGTTCGGGCAATATTTTAGCAGGCGAGCCATAGGGGCGCAGCCCCACAATAGTCATCACATTGCGCACGTCCCAACCTTCGCGCAGCATCATTACCGAAACTACGGCTTTGTAGGGCGACGTATCTTCATCAATCGCATCCGCATCTTTGCGCAGTTGTTCCAGTTCACCTTTGTTTCTTTTGGAAGATGCGATTTCCGATATTTCCCCGCTTTTTTTAGTATGGATGAGCAGCACGGAATTTTTAAATTCGGGATAATTGGCTTCCAGAAAATCCTTGGTCTGATTGGCTTCTTTGGTATCCAGCGTCATCACAAACAGGATAGGCATTTTTACGCTTTTCAGTTCGTCAAACTGCTTTTTCCATTCGATATAACCAAGATGAATGTAGTCTTTGTAACGTTCCACAAATTCGGAAGATGTCTTTTCGCTCAATTTTGCCCGCGACGTCTCATCGGGCAATACGGGTGATTTGACAATTCTTTGTTTGATGGCTTCCACCAGCGGATAGTCGCACACGGTTTGCACAAATATGGCGCCATCATTGTGCTTAGGCGTGGCGGTGTTATCCACTTGCAGGGAAATTCCCTTGCCCTGTTTCAGTTTCAGATGATTGTTGATGTCTTCAATGCTTTTAAACCACTGCATGTTTTCATCGTGAATATGGTGCGCTTCGTCGTTCATCACCACCAGGTCTTTTATTTTGGCGCTGCGCAGCACTTTTCCCAAATCCATACCTCTGGACGTATCCGCATCGGCAGGCGGTTTTTTGCCCAAAAATTCTTCATCCAGCGATGGCTCTCGGTCTTCGTTCAAATAAACTCGATGGATATTGGTCAGGAAGAGATTGCCTTCTTCGGTGATGGGCTTAAGTTCATCCTGAATATGTAATGTAATCTGGAAAAAATCATTCTGCCAGTCTCGGTCATAATAGCCGTTTTCCGGAATGAGCGGGTCTTTCTTAAAAATTCTAAAATCATAAAAATCTTTAAGCAGCCGATTTAATACGATGATGTTCGGGGCAATGATGAGAAAATTTCGGGAAAGGTCGGATCTGGGTTCATAGAGTTTATGGAAATATGACCAGACCAGGACAAGGCTTAATACCTTTGTCTTACCTGTTCCTGTCGCCATTTTAATGACATATCTGGGCCAGGTTTCAGGGAACATACCCGTGCTGATTCTGCCTGATAAATCAAAACGCATGAGTTCGTATTTGTCTCTCGCTTTGGCGACTTCATACAGGTAAATAATGGATTCAATCGCCTCCCGCTGGGCAAAATAGTATTGGAAAACAAGCTCATTTTTCTTATGACCATCGGGCTTGAACCAGAATTGCAATAAGGCTTTTGTAGTATCGGAAGCGCCGGAATAACTGCTGTCCCGCCATTCTTTTAACGCCAGGCGAATTTTATAGACCAGCGGCGGAATAAGTTGTTCATAGGCCTTTTCCTGTAAGTCTTCCTGCGACGGTGCCCAGCGGATATTCGGATCAAGTATTTGAAAGGGATTTTGTGGGAATTCACTCATTTGTTGTTTACCTTTACTGGTGATTATATGTTCAACTTTTTATTACGGTATAACGCTACAAATCACCGGCAGCAAAAAGCAGAGCAACGAAGGAGCGACGCTTTTTGCTGTCCGAGTGCATTTGCTTTGTTATGTTTTTCACTGATTTACCTTAAGATGCCTGAAATCGTTAGATGAAAGAGATGTTTTTCGAACTAGCTTTCTTGATAACAAATCTTTACGTATCGTTGCTACAAAATCCCCCATTGCCTTTTCTTTGACCTCGTCTGAAGATTGTTTGTTGGGAGAGACCGTATTTAAGAAAGCATACCCTTTCTTGATAACTTCATCAGGGCAATACAACCAGCACCGATTTAGCTGACTTAGAAATTCCGCTTTAAGCTCATTCGCATTTTCCGCCCCGACATAAAAACCTTTCAGGTAATGTACCAGTTCTTTGTAACTTTCTTCCTTGCGTTGATACTGCTCCCAAACCCGTTTTCGCCACTCATTTACAAACCAAGCAATGGCAGCCCCAAAAAGAGGAGCAGCAAACTTCCAGAATTCAACCGAACAGACTAATTCCTTCATCGAATGCCTTTTCTGAAAACATAACAAATGATTGTACAGATCTGGATAACATCACCTTTGTAATGTTATCCGACCAAATGTGCGACTTCATGCTTTGTATAGGTACATTGAGAGTATCACACGAAAATCAGATTGCCAAAACCGTGGGATATCTTATCCATAACGCGGCGGAGAAACATCCGCCATATTAATAAACGGGAAAATATCCCCTGATTCTTCCGCTTTGCCAATTATTTTTTTGGTTCAAGTCTATCTGCTTGGTAGAACGGTTGGGCATGATTTGGCTGTAGTGGGCCACATGTTGAAAATTCGGGGAAAATTCGAAAATTCGGGGGCGAAAATTCGGGGGACACCTTACTAAATTATTAAATCGAACCTGCCTTTGCCCCTTTGTGCCTGCCTGATCAGTTACCTTATGATTCCCTCCAGTTTGTTTAAGGCTTCTTCCAATTTACCGGGATTTGGGCCTCCGGCCTGTGCCATCTCGGGGCGGCCTCCACCTGTTCCGCCTACAACCGGAGCGATTTCCCTGACAATTTTACCGGCGTCATATTTATCCGTAAGATCTTTTGTAACCATGCACAGGAGCATGGCCTTTTCTCCGACTTTGCTGCCAATCAGTATGATGCCGGATTTTATCTTATCTCTGAGTTTATCACCAAAATCCCGCAATGTTTTGATATCAGGGGCATCAACCACTGCGGCAAGCACGCGAATGCCATTTACCTCTCTTGCCTTGCTGAGCAGATCTGATGAGTCTCTTGATGCCAGTTTTCCTTTGAGAAACTCTATTTCTTTCTCCATGTCTTTCTGGTGTATGAGGAATTTTTCAAGCCTTTCCGACAGCTCCAGCGGTCTGGCTTTTAAGAGGGATGCAGATTCTTTTAATTCTCTTTCAACGCTTCTGAAATAATTGATAGCCGCCATACCTGTTACCGCTTCAATTCTCCTCACGCCCGCGGCGACCGCTGATTCACTAACAACCTTCAACAAGCCAATATCCCCCGTCCTTGTCACGTGGGTGCCACCGCACAATTCCATGCTGAAATCACCCATTTTGACAAGTCTCACATCATCGCCATATTTTTCATCAAAGACCGCTGTTGCTCCCGTTTTTATTGCCTCTTCTCTGGGAAGTACCGTAGTCGTAACCGGAACATTCTGTCTGATGTATTCATTGGCAATTTTTTCCACTTCCTCCATTTCTTCATCTTCAATTCTGGAAAAATGGGTAAAGTCAAATCGAAGTCTCTCCGGATTAACAAAGGAACCTGACTGCTTAATATGATCACCCAAAACCTTTTTCAACGCTGCCTGCAGGATATGTGTTCCGGAATGATGCGCCTCTGTGGCTCTTCTCGCCGATTTATCAACCTTAAGAACCACTGTATCACCAACATTGATCTGACCCTTCTTAAGCTTTCCAATATGGGTGAATAGATCATCAAGGAGTTTCTGAGTATCCCATACGTCAAAGAGAGACGATCCCGATTCTATAACACCTGTATCTCCAACCTGCCCCCCCACCTCACCATAGAATGGGGTATGTTCTACAAAGATTTCACCGTTCTCACCTTCTGAAAGGGTTTTAACTTCTTCATCATTTTTCAAGATGGCTGTAATGCGTGATGTAGCCTCAGTAACTCCTTCATAGCCGACAAAATCGTTCGAAATTCCCTTCGTCGAAAGTCTCAGATAAACATCGGAAACCTTTTCTCCGCCGCTTCCCCTCCATGATTCCCTTGCCTTTTCACGCTGGGCCGCCATGGCCTTTTCAAAACCTTCCATGTCAACAGTCATATCCTGGATTCGGACAGCCTCAGCTGTCAGATCTGTGGGAAAACCAAATGTGTCATAAAGTTTGAAAACAACTTCACCGGGGACTGTTTTCTCCCCTTTCTCTTTAAGAACATCCATCTCATCATTCAATATTTTTAAGCCGGCATCAAGAGTTTCCATAAAACGTTGTTCTTCATTGGCAACTACCTTCCTGACATATGATTCCTTATCCAAAAGTTCAGGATAGGCATCTTTCATTTTTTCAATAACGACAGGAACAATGTCATGTAAAAAAGGTTTGTTCATGCCAAGGAGTTTACCATGGCGCGCAGCTCTTCGCAGTATCCTCCTGAGCACATAACCCCTCCCCTCATTACTCGGAAGAACGCCATCACTGATTAGAAACGTAACTGCTCTGCTGTGGTCCGCAATGACTTTTATGGAAATATCGTCATCTTCATTATCCTTGTATTTTTTGCCTGACGCTGCTTCGATATGCTCAATTATCTCTTTGAATAAATCACTGTCATAGTTACTTTGAACGCCTTGCATTACCGCCACGAGCCGCTCCAGACCCATACCCGTATCTATATTAGGTTTCGGTAGAGGGGTTAATTTACCGGATTCGTCACGATTGAACTGGGTAAAAACGAGATTCCACAGCTCAAGATGCCGGTCACACTCGCACTCCACGTTACATTCCGGTCTGCCGCATCCGACTTCTTTACCCTGATCATAAATGATTTCCGAACAGGGGCCACAGGGGCCTGTCTCGCCCATCATCCAGAAATTGTCTTTTTCGCCCAGGCGAACAATACGCTCCACCGGTATGCCCATCTTTTTATTCCATATCTCAAAAGCCTCATCATCATTCTTATAAATGGTAATTATCAGCTTTTCTTCAGGAAGACCCATTATCTCGGTGAGAAATTCCCATCCCCAGGCTATAGCCTCATCCTTGAAATAATCACCAAAGGAAAAATTACCTAACATCTCGAAGAAGGTATGATGACGTGCAGTAAACCCCACATTCTCCAGATCATTATGTTTTCCACCCGCACGAACACACTTCTGCGAGGAAGCAGCTCTGGTATATCCTCTATCTTCCAACCCCAGGAACAGGTTCTTGAACTGGACCATGCCCGCATTAGTAAAAAGAAGTGTAGGATCTTCTTTTGGTACAAGTTCAGAGCTTGCCACAATGGTATGACCCTTTCCTTCGAAATATCGTAGGAATCTTTCCCTGATTTCATCCCCTGTCATCAAAATACTCCCCCTCCTCCAAACTGCTTAACACATCAAATATTAATTCCAGTGGGAAACTTCTGCTCATAAGATTTTGAATTAACCGCCTTTTCTCCTTCGGAGAAATAAACTCAGATTCTGTTTCAGATGCAATTGATTTGCCACATTTTTTTTCTACAAGTTTTTGAATAGCCTCTTTTTCACTGATTTCATTCCTCACCCGTGCAATGGCCGTTTCAATAAGTTCCCGGCCGATCCCCTTTTCCCGAAGGCTCATTTCAATTTTTCTATTCCCCCACAGCCTGTTCACTGCAAGATTTCTTGCCCAGCTTTCCGCAAAGGCTCCATCATCCAGATATTTGAGCTCCAATAGACTGTCAATAACATCATTGACTACTCCTTTTTCAAATCCTTTTTCCATTAACTTTGATCGCAACTCTTTTGTGCTTCTTGATCTCACCAGGAGAAAACGAAAGGCCTTTTGTTTTGCCTTATCGTGTAAAATGTCATCCCCCACTATGCGTCCTCTTTTTCGATCTTCTTCGTCAGGTTGAATTTTTCACGAATTTCATCTTCGATTTGAATAAACAAATCAGGATTTTCCTTGAGAAAAGTCCTCGTGTTTTCCCTTCCCTGCCCCAGTCTTTCACCTTTGTAGGAATACCATGCACCGCTTTTCTCCACAATTCCACTATTGGAAGCAAGATCTATAATATCATTTTCCCTCGAGATCCCTTCGCCAAAAATGATATCAAACTCCGTGTCTCTAAAGGGAGGGGCCACCTTATTTTTCACAACCCTGACCCTGGTTCTGTTTCCTATGACATCCTGTCCATGTTTAATTGCCCCTATCTTTCTTATGTCAAGACGCATGGAGGAATAAAATTTAAGAGCATTACCACCCGTTGTTGTTTCCGGATTGCCGAAAAACACCCCGATCTTCATCCTGATCTGGTTAATGAAAATAACCGTTGTTTTTGACTTGCTGATGCTTCCCGTAAGTTTCCGCAGTGCCTGGGACATGAGCCGTGCCTGAAGCCCCATCTGTGCATCCCCCATATCACCCTCGAGTTCAGCCCTGGGAACAAGGGCCGCAACAGAATCTATAACAAGGACATCCAGTCCTCCGCTTCTCACCAGGACTTCGGCTATTTCAAGAGCCTGCTCTCCCGTATCCGGTTGAGATATTAACAGGGAATCCGCATCTACTCCAATCTTTGCGGCATATTTGATATCAAGAGCATGTTCCGCGTCAATAAAGGCAGCAAGGCCATTTGCCTTTTGTGCTTCCGCAACAATATGAAGGGCCAGGGTTGTTTTACCCCCCGACTCAGGACCAAATATTTCAACAACCCGCCCTCGCGGAACACCACCAACACCAAGGGCAATGTCTAGACTGAGCACACCTGTCGATATGGATGGAACATCGGCAATAAATCCCCCCCCCAACTTCATGATTGAACCTTTTCCAAACTGCCGTTCGATCTGAGTTATCGCCAGATCTACCGCTTTTTCTTTATCTGTATCAGATGCCATAATGATCCTCCCCTTCCTTCGTTGTTATCTTTCTTGTTGTTGTGTTTCATTCCTCAACTTCCAACTCAAAACTTGAAATTTGTTTTTACCCCCCAAAAGGAAAATACGCAAGCTTTGTATACACAGCGCCACCAGGTTTCAGATCACTTTGAAAAAGGGTAAGTCCTTTGGAATTAAATTGTCCCGCCCGGTAATCTTCTCCTCTTTTAATTACCTCTGAAAGATTCATGATTCCCCCTCTGAATGACTTGACCCTCCCCAGTGTCAGATGGGGACTGAACTTACGTCTCTCTCTTTTATAACCGAAGGCCTCTAAATCTATGTCAATTGCTTCTTGAAGAATCGATAATCTTCCAATGTCTCCATTTAGTCCAAGCCACAGGACACGAGGTCTTCCCAGCTTCGGGAATACCCCTATTCCCCCAACATTCAATGAAATAGTCTCAGCACTTTTTGTCTTCCCTGTAATGATTTCCGAAATCGGGACAATCTCTTTTTCATAAATATCACCAAAGAACTTCAGTGTTAGATGGATTCCCTCCGGTCTTGCCCACCTGATGCCTTTGAGAAGTATCTTTAATTTATCCTGGACCGAGATGATTTGGTTTTTAACATCCTCCGGAAGTTCTATTGCCAGAAAAACTCTTTTCGGTTTTTCATCCGTCATTATTTCCTGCTTTCCACAAACCTTCTGAGAATTTCCAGAGACCATTGAGATGAAATTTCTTTTATTCTTCTTCGCTCCCAGCGAAAAAGAAACTTGCGGCAGATCGTATCCTTCCCGTCAGTTACCGCGATAAAGACAGTGCCAACCGGTTTTTCTACTGTTCCCCCTGCCGGCCCAGCGACTCCCGTAATGGCAAGACCAATATCGGTCTTTGCCAGTTTTTGGACACCTCCAGCCATAGAAACAGCCGTCTGTTCACTCACGGCGCCATATTCATCCAGGACCGAAGATGAAACATTCAGCATTTCAATCTTTGATGCATTGCTGTATGTTACCACTCCCCTGTCAAGAAATTTCGAGCTGCCGGACACATTTGTGAGCCGATCAGTTATGAGCCCCCCCGTGCACGATTCTGCTACTGACAGCGTTAAATTTTTCTCCGTCAGAAGAAAAGCAATCACCCCTTCAAGGGTTTCATCATCATAGCCAAATATATATTTTCCAAGTCTTTTTACAATCTTCTGTTTTATAATTTCAAGATTCCCCACAGCCGTGGCTTCATCGCTGCCTCTGGATGTAATAACTATATGGTTCTCCGGGAATCTTGGGTAAAAGCCCAGAGTCACACCGGACATCTTGAAATTCTCACCGGAAAGCGCCTCATCAATCTTTGATTCGGAAAGTCCGAAAAGCTTTATTGTCTTCTGTAAGCTATACCGAACGGGTTCTTTAAATTCTTTTCTGAGCAGGGGGATTACACCTTCAGACAGCATTGTCTTCACTTCCACAGGAACACCGGGTATGACAACGATAATCTTCCCATCTCTTTTCAGTGAAAAGCCCCAGGCCGTTCCAACAGGGTTTAATATTGGAACGGCGCCTTCGGGAAACATGGCCTGTTTGGCGTTGTTGTCCGTCCATCGAATGTGAAATTTTTGAAATCTTTTCTTAATTTCACCAAGAACAGAATCATCCGTATATAACTTTAGACCAAATGCTTTTGCTATGGAGGCAGTTGTGATATCGTCAGCCGTTGGTCCAAGACCACCCGTTACAATAACGGCATCAGATATCCCAAGCAGATATTCCAGGCTTTTTTTAATGGCATTTTCATCATCACCAACGGCCATCATAGCTGACACATGCCACTGCTCGGAATTTAACCGGCGCGATATGAAAGAGGAATTTGTATCCTGTATCATACCGCTTGTTAATTCATCCCCGATTGTTAATATACTGATATTCAATTTTAACAACTCCGTAACCCGGAAATCCAATTTTGAATGTTGAATTCAAAATTTTGAATTACTGATTTGATTAGTTAGCAATAAGATTTACAATTAATGACTCTGTTGATTTAAGGTCTTTTCGCCCAATCTCTGTGTTATGCTCAAAAAATAATCCTCGGAATATCAACAGAGTCATTAATGCGCTAAATGCCGGCGAATTTAACCAATAAGAGTA
>JAGGSD010000118.1 GCA_021159265.1 Syntrophobacterales bacterium
ATTTACGAGAAAAGCGTCAGCTTCGTCAGGCCTGAAACAAAATCTGGAGCCAAATTGACAATTATTTGCGAAAATGAGCATTTTTGACGAGGACTTCAGGTCTTTAATGCCGCCTTTGTCCTTAACCCTGAACGCTGAACCATGAACCTGTGAACGGTTACCAAATGTTTTTGTGGTCTTCGTGTTCTTAGTGGTGATTAATAATCACGTAAGTTAATAACATTAAGGATTTAGTAACAATGAAATTTTTTCTTTGCGTTCTTGGAATGGTTTTGATAGTCGAGGGGCTCCCCTATTTTGCCTTTCCCGAACAGATTAAGACCTACCTTTTAAAAGTGTCTGAAATCCCCGACGGTACACTGAGAATCTTTGGATTCTTTTCCATTCTTGGCGGGCTGATGCTTGTTTATTTCGGAAAGAATTAACCACAGACCCACGCAGACGTCCACAGACATTGTAGCTGTTAACCTATTGAGATTATTATGAAGACTGAAGATTTTGATTTTAAACTTCCGCAAGCATTAATAGCACAATATCCATGCGAACCACGTGATAAGGCACGGATGATGATTGTAAACAGAAAACAGAGATCCATAAAGTGCGGATATTTCCGAGATATTTCTGGCTATTTGAATAAGGATGACACTCTGATCATTAATGATTCCAAGGTGATCCCGGCAAGATTGTTTGGAAAAAAACCGACGGGAGGAATGATTGAAATTCTCCTTCTGTCAAGAAAAGATGAAGGATCTCCTCATTTTCAAATATGGGAAGCGCTGCTGCGCCCTGCAAAAAGAGTTAAAATTGGGACTGAGATCGTTTTCGGCGAAGAATCCTCAGCCAAAATCACTAAAAGAATATCGGACAAGAAATGGCTTCTCAATTTTCAAACAGAAATTAGTTTTGAACATTTTCTCGAGAAATACGGAAGGGCGCCCCTTCCCCCTTATATTAAAAGGGATAAAACACATGGGACAAATTTTCATGATCTTACACGATATCAGACAGTTTACGCCAGAATGCCGGGTTCGGTAGCTGCGCCTACAGCCGGTCTGCACTTTTCCAAAGAAATCCTGAAGAAAATGAGAGATCACGGAGTTCAGATTGCACCGGTAACGCTGCATGTAGGATACGGAACTTTTCTCCCGATAGAAACGCTTCATGTGGAAGACCACTTAATGGAGAGTGAATATTTTGAATTAAGCAAAGAAACCGCAGATATTGTAAACGAAGCAAAAAGGCTGACAGCCGTCGGGACAACCTCAACAAGAGTGCTTGAATCACTGACTGACCGGCAGGGAAAGGTAAAATCATCATCCGGGTACACCAATCTTTTTATCCATCCAGGTTATCAGTTTAAAAAGGTGGACAGACTCATAACCAACTTTCATCTTCCTAAATCGTCCCTTTTTCTTCTGGTATGCGCTTTCGCAGGCACGGAGTTAATGAAAAAAGCTTACAAAAAAGCAATAGAAGAAAAGTTTCGTTTTTACAGTTACGGGGATTGTATGCTCATTATTTAGGCTAAAGGGACAAGGTTCAAGGAACAAGGATCAAGGTGCAAGGTGCAAGGTATAGGATTAGAGTCTTTATCTTCAACAACTGCGTTTTTCGCGCAGATGTTGGTATCAGGGATCGGGAATCAGGGATCAGCCGGGTTTTTACAACATATTGTGCAAAAGCCCAATGGGTAATCGCTGTTTTTTACTGACACCTGATAACAACTTTGCGGCTTTGCCGCATTAGAGCTTTTACCTTGATTCTTAATCCTCGATCCTTGTTCCTGTGTCCTTTGATCTTTAGGCGAAAAAGTATTATGGATTTTCAATTTAAACTACTGAAAAAGGACAAAAGTTCTAACGCCCGCCTCGGCAAGATCACAACCCCCCACGGGGAGGTGAATACCCCGGTTTTCATGCCCGTCGGCACTCAGGGAACGGTAAAATCTCTCACACCGGAAAGAGTGAGAGAGCTGGGAGCAGAAATAATATTGAGCAATACGTATCATCTTTATCTCAGACCGGGACATACATTAATAAAGGACCTTGGAGGGCTGCATCAGTTTATGCACTGGAAATATCCGATACTGACCGACAGCGGTGGATTTCAGGTTTATAGTCTTAGCACGCTGAGAAAAATAACAAATGACGGAGTTGAATTTCAATCACACATAGATGGATCAAAACATTTTCTAAGTCCCGAAATGTCCATAGAAATTCAGGAGGCTCTCGGTTCCGACATTATGATGTGTTTTGATGAATGCACTCCCTACCCTGCCGATTTTAATTATGCTGAAAAATCGCTGGATATGACAATACAATGGGCCAGGAGATGTAAGAAGGCCAAAAATGATAACTATCAGGCTCTTTTCGGAATTGTTCAGGGGGGCATTCATCATGAATTGAGGAAAAGAGGAGTCGAGGAGATAGCAAATATCGGTTTTGACGGATACGCCCTTGGGGGTTTGAGCGTAGGAGAACCCAAGAATCTTATTATGGAAATCATGGAAACAATAGTTCCACTTATGCCGGAAGAAAAGCCCCGATACCTTATGGGCATTGGTATGCCGGAGGATATCGTTGAATCTGTTTATCATGGAGTCGATATGTTCGACTGTGTTATTCCCACGAGGAATGCAAGGAACGGAATGTTATTTACAAACAGTGGAAATATTGTTATAAAGCACGCTCGTTATCGGAATGATGAATTACCGCTTGACAGTCAATGCGACTGTTATACGTGTAAAAATTATTCCCGGGCATATTTAAGGCACCTGTTTCAAGCGAAAGAAATCCTGGCAGTTGTTTTGAATACGATTCACAATATCAGATATTTTATGAATCTGATGGAAAATATCAGAAACGCCATAAAAAACGATAACTACGAAGCCTTCAGAAAAAAATTTAAACATGAAACTTGAAACATGAAACCACTTTAAGGAGGAGAAGCACGATGACAGGTTTAGCATACGCAATGGGGGGAATGGGACAAGGTGGAACAGGAGCAGGGGCAAACAATATGGGATCCATCCTGATAATGGTCGCCATTTTTGCTATCTTCTATTTCCTTCTCATCAGACCTCAACAAAAGAAGCAAAAAGAACTGACTCAAATGATTAAAAACCTTAATCATGGAGACATGGTTGTGACCATGGGGGGGCTGCATGGAAAAATTACAGGTCTTACAGATAACCTGGTTACTCTCGAGATCACTGATAAAGTCAGAGTCAAGGTATCGAGAAGCCATATAGCCGGGGTCACACAGAAAATGCCTAAAGAATAATCTGAAAGGGGTAACCATAAATGTCTAAAAATATCAAGATGAGGGGAATTGTTGCCATTACAGTAGCCCTCATTGGGTTATTTTACCTCATTCCTTCAATAACAGGACACCTTCCTTCTCTATGGGAAAAATACCTGCCACACGATAAAATTCATCTGGGTCTTGATCTTCGCGGAGGAATGCACCTGGTTCTGGAAGTAGAAACTGACAAAGCAGTCGAAAGTGTTGTAGAAAGAACATCGAATACCCTCAAAGACCTTCTTATGGAAAACAGGATACACTTCAGGAAACTTGACCGCATAAATGGTTGTGTCATAACTCTGGAATTACCTGACAGGGAAACGAGCAATCGTTTTGAGGAGGTCTTGAAAGATTCTTTCCCCAATTTAGAGAGGCAACGTTCTGAATGGATTGATGGAAGAGAAAAAGTATATTTGACAATAAAAAACAAGCAGGTTGAAGCCATAAAGAAATTTGCTGTCGAACAGAGTCTTGAAACAATTCGGAACAGGGTGGATCAATTCGGTGTTTCGGAACCGGAAATAATTCCCCAAGGTAATGATCGTATTCTTATACAGCTTCCCGGCATAAAAGACCCAAAAAGAGCCATCAATCTGATTGGGCAAACCGCTCTCCTGGAATTCAAACTGGTGGATGAAGAACACAGTCTGGACGAAGCTCTTAAAAGTCATATGCCACCTGTGGGAAGCATTATAGCTTATGGATACAGGAAGAACGAAACAACGGGAGAACGAAGTAAAATACCCTATTTGCTTAAGGCAAAGACACTCCTCACAGGTGACTCACTTGAAGACGCCAAAGTAAGAATAAGCAACAGGTTCGGAGAGCCTTACGTCGCATTGAAATTCAATTCACAGGGTGCGAGAGACTTTGACAGGATAACGGGAGAAAATGTTAAAAAACGCCTTGCTATTGTATTGGATGGTATCGTTCACTCAGCCCCTGTAATACAAGAGAGAATCTCAGGCGGTAATGCCCAGATTACCGGCACCTTCTCAATGGAAGAGGCCCGCGATCTGGCCATCGTTCTCAGGGCAGGCGCACTGCCGGCACCAGTCAGGATACTTGAACAAAGAACGGTGGGACCATCCTTGGGGCAGGATTCCATTGACAAAGGATTCCTATCCATCATTGCGGGAGGTATACTGGTTATTTTATTTATGATTCTGTACTACCGCTACTCGGGCCTTATCGCCAACATCGCGCTTATACTGAATATCATTCTTATATTAGGCACCCTGGCCGCATTCAGGGCAACCTTAACACTCCCCGGAATTGCAGGAATAGTCCTTACAATCGGCATGGCCGTTGATGCCAATGTTCTTATCTTTGAAAGGATCCGGGAAGAATTGCGTTTGGGAAAATCACCCAGGGCTGCAATAGCGGGAGGTTATTCAAAAGCTTTTATTACAATCGTAGATGCGAATATTACTACTCTTATTGCCGCAATAGTCCTGTTCCAATTTGGAACCGGACCGGTGAAGGGATTTGCCGTTACCCTTACCATAGGTATTATATGCAGTATGTTCACCGCTATCTTTGTAACAAGAATTATTTTCGACCATTATATCTGGCACAAAAAGATTGAAATGATCAGTATATAAAAATCAGGAACAAGGTCAAAGGTTCAAGGTTAAAGATAGAGCCCAATATTTTCCTTGTACCTTGTACTTTGTTCCCTGAACCTTGAACCTGTTGTTAAGGAGACACGAATGGAATTTATAAAACCAGGAACAAATTTTGATTTTGTCGGGAGAATGAAAATCGCATTTTCTATTTCTCTTGCCTTAATTATTATAAGTATATTGTCGTTAATAATTCATGGAGGCCCAAACCTCGGGATTGATTTCGCCGGTGGAACCCTGGTGCAGATAAAATTTCAAGAACCAACAACCGTAAACGATATAAGAGACACACTTAAAACAATTAATCTGGGGAACAGCACCATCCAGCGATTTGGATACAGGAACAACAATGAATTCCTGATTAAAACAGAAAAGTCAAGCTCCGGCCTCAAAGGTCTGTCTGATAAAATAGGAGGGGCGCTGGCAGGCGTTTATCCAAAAGAAATGTTTGAGATAAGAAGGGTTGAAGTTGTCGGCCCCAAGGTGGGGAAGGATCTGAGAGAAAAAGGTATACTGGCAATGCTTATTGCCATGATAGGTATATTGATTTACATTACATGGCGGTTTGAATTTCGCTATGCAATCGGGTCAATTATCGCCCTTATCCATGATGTTATTATTACTGTCGGAATCTTTTCACTCTTGGATAAAGAATTTACCCTTCCCATCATTGCGGCATTGTTGACCATTATTGGTTATTCTTTAAATGATACCATTGTAGTATATGACAGAATAAGAGAAAACTCGAAATCAATAAAACGGCAGGAACTTGAACAGATAGTTAATTCAAGTATAAACCAAACATTAAGCAGAACAATACTCACATCAGGAACAACACTCCTTGTTGTTGGCGCTCTGTTTTTTTTAGGCGGCGCCGTTATCCATGACTTTGCCTTTGCCCTTCTGGTAGGAGTAGTCGTGGGCACATATTCTTCTGTTTTTATTGCCAGCCCAATTGTTCTGGCCTGGAAAAACACTAAGCCTTCAAAGAAAAAAAGGAAGAGATAAATTGTCACCTATTGAAACCGCGGGGATGACTGTATTTATTCTCATACTTTTTGCCGGAACATTTTCGGTTATCTTCAGTCTTCCCGGAACGGTTTTGATAGTTGCAGATGTTATAATTTACTCTTGGGTTACAGGATTCGAAAAAATTGGTTTTAAAATAATTATTATTTTAGTATTCATATCTCTTCTTGCGGAAAGCCTCGATTTTCTGCTTGGAGCTTCGGGTGCCAGAAGATTTGGTCCATCAAAAAAAGGCGTGATTGCAGCCATCCTAGGGGGTATTGCAGGATCAGTAATTCTGACGCCTTTACTGATGGGGGCCGGCACAATTTTTGGAATGTTTCTTGGCGGTTGTACCGGCATGGTATTGGTCGAGTATTTCCATCAAAGAAAAATGAAATCTTCTTTCAGGATGGGTTATCATACTTTACTGGCAAGCGTTTCTGGAATATTATTAAAAGGATTTTTAGCCATTGTTATGACCATCATAATTCTGGCAAACATATACGATTAAAGGACCAACATATGGGGAAAAATAAGAAATCAATCATTAAAGAATACATAAAGGCAATATTTATTGCCATAGTGATAGCTCTTTTTATCAGGACATTTTTTGTACAGGCTTTCAAAATACCATCAGGATCTATGATACCAACCTTACAGATTGGTGACTGGCTTCTTGTCAACAAATTTATTTACGGTATAAAAATACCTTTAATAAGAAAAACTCTTATTCCCGTCAAAAATCCCCAACGGGGAGATATTGCAGTTTTTATATATCCTATGGATAGATCAAAAGATTTCATAAAAAGAGTTATCGGTGTCGGGGGAGATATAATAGAGATAAAAAACAAGAAGATATATATTAACGGTTCCCCATTCGATGACACTTACGGCGTCTTTACGGATAGTCTGATTCTCCCCCGATCAATGCAGCCACGTGACAACTTTGGACCGGTAAAGGTTCCTGAGGGGCATATCTTTGTAATGGGAGACAATAGAGATAACAGTTACGATAGCAGGTTCTGGGGTTTCGTAAATCTGAATGATGTCATTGGCAAGGCATTTATCATATACTGGTCATGGAACGGCAAAAAACACAACGTGAGATGGAACAGGTTGGCCAAAATACTTCATTAACTGATCGCACGTAAATATATGACTCTGTTGATTTAAGGTCTTTTCGCCCAATCTCTGCGTTATGTTCAAAAAATAATCCTCGGAATATCAACTATATGCCTGCGGTCTTCGGCAAGCTCAGTCGAACCGTTATTTTTTTCGCATGCCCTGTCTGCGTGCCTGCCTGTGCGTGTCCGCACGTAGACAGGCTTGATCTTAAACGAAAATCCTCATAAATCAACAGAGTCATATATAAGTTGACTTTTGAATGTTTACGTTGGTATATAGCGATCAGTAATTCGAACATCAAGGCAGGGTGGGAAATGATTTACACTTGTTTTAAGTCATAGGTATAAAGCAGAAGCCTTCTCATTTAAATGGGAAGGCTTTTTTTTGAGGTACATTGTTTTGTCGAAAGGGAAGGAGAAGATGAAAACAAAAAAGGTTGTCATGAATGCTGAAGAAATAGACAGATCCGTGACGAGAATTGCCTCTGAAATCCTGGAAGCAAATATGGGTGCCGAAGATCTGGTCATCATTGGAATCAGAGCAGGGGGAATGTTTCTGGCAAAAAGACTGCGTGACAGGATCTCAAGGACTGAAGGAACTGAAATTCCTTTTGGTATTCTGGACATCACCTTATACCGTGACGATATATTGACATCCAATAGAAAACCAGCGCTTGGAAAAACAGATATATCTTTTTCACTTGATCTAAAGAAAGTTATCCTTGTGGATGACGTTATTTTCACCGGAAGAACGATAAGGGCGGCTATGGATGCGCTGATTGACTTTGGAAGACCGAAGCTTATTCAATTGGCAGTTCTCATCGACAGAGGACACAGAGAACTTCCCATCCGGGCGGACTTTGTAGGCAGAAATCTTCCTTCGTCTTTCTGGGAAGAAGTTAATGTTTGCCTGACAGAAACAACCGGTAATGATGAGGTTGTTATTGAAGAAGGATAAATCATAAAATGGCGGAAGGCAACGGACAAAAGGGAATCCTTAGCCTTGAGCCTTTAACCTTTAACAGAGGTAAAGCATGAAGTTATCAAGCAAAGATGTTTTGGGTATTAAGGATCTTTCTGTAGACGAGATAAATCTGATCCTTGATACGGCAGAATCCTTCCTGGAGGTTTCAACAAGAAAGATCAAAAAAGTGCCTACCCTGAGAGGAAAAACAATTATTAATTTCTTTTTTGAGGCAAGCACAAGAACCAGAACATCCTTTGAAATTGCAGGAAAGCGATTAAGCGCAGACATGGTAAACATTTCGGCCGCAACAAGCAGCGTGGTAAAGGGTGAAACACTTACGGACACAGCCAGAACACTGGAGGCCATGAACCCGGATATTATTGTAATCAGGCACAGCGCCGCGGGAGCGCCACATATGCTCGCCAGACTTGTAAAGCAGTCTATCATTAATGCCGGTGATGGCGCTCATGAGCATCCCACTCAGGCTCTCCTGGATATGCTCACCATTAAAACAGAAAAGGGGAGAATTGCCGGTCTTAAGGTTGTAATTGCGGGTGATATAGCGCACAGCAGAGTTGCGCGCTCTAATATTCTCGGTCTTATAGAAATGGGCGCACAGGTAACCGTCTGTGGCCCGGCTATGATGATACCCAGAGACATTGATAAAATGGGTGTCTCCGTCTCCTATCGCATGAACGATGCAATAAAAGATGCCGATATCATAATGATGCTCAGGATCCAGCTGGAAAGACAGGCTGATAATCCTTTCCCATCAGATCGGGAATATTCAAATTATTTTTCCCTGAACAGCAGAAATATAAAAATGGCAAAGCCTGATGTGCTTGTCATGCATCCCGGTCCCATCAACAGAGGCATCGAGATAGCTCCTGATATAGCTGACGGGGTCAAGTCACTCATTCTTAAACAGGTAACCAATGGTGTTGCTGTAAGAATGGCTCTTCTATACCTTTTAGCGGGAGGCGCATAATGAAACTGCTACTCAAGGGAGGAAGGATTATCGATCCTTCACAGAATATCGACGCAGAAATGGATCTTCTTATTGAAAATGGAAAGATTGCGAAAATGGGACGGGATCTTTCTGCTTCGGAAAATAATTCCACAACAGTGGAAACACTTGATTTACGGAATGCCTTAATCGTCCCGGGCCTGATCGACATGCATACCCATCTAAGGGAGCCAGGTCATGAATATAAGGAAACTATCCAAACGGGGAGCGAAGCAGCAGTTGCCGGCGGATTTACATCAATTGCCTGCATGCCCAATACAAATCCAATAAATGATAATCGTTCGGTAACCGATTTTATTTTGAAACAGGCCGGAATCTGCAACATGGCAAATGTTTACCCAATAGCAGCCATCAGTAAAATGTCGGAAGGTAAAATCCTTTCAGAATTTGGTGATTTGAAAGACGCCGGCGCCGTAGCCTTTTCCGACGACGGCAACCCTGTAACAAACAGCAGGCTGATGAGAAACGCACTTGAATATGCCCATCCGCTGGACATGACCGTAATATCACATTGCGAAGTTTTGGATTTATCAACGGGTGGAACAATGAATGAAGGCTCCGTATCCACCGAACTCGGCCTTCAGGGAATACCCAATGTTGCTGAAAGCATCATGGTGGAAAGGGATATCGCCCTGGCAGACTACACGAATACTTCTGTTCACATCGCCCATGTCAGCACCGCGGAATCGGTCCGCGCAATCCGGGCAGCCAAAGCGAGAGGCGTACATGTGACAGCAGAAACGGCTCCTCATTACTTTACCCTTACCGACGAAGCTTTAAGAGAATTTTCCACCAATGCCAAAGTTTATCCACCATTGAGGAATATGAAGGACGTTGAATCAATAAAAGAAGGTCTCAAGGACGGCACAATAGACGTAATAGCAAGTGACCACGCCCCACATTCATCCATTGAAAAAGACGTGGAATTTGAATATGCCGCAAGTGGTATTAACGGATTGGAAACATCGCTTTCACTCAGCCTGAAACTGGTGGACGACGATATCCTCACGTTTCATCAACTCATTGAAAAAATGAGTACAAACCCTGCCCGAATATTAAAGATTAACAAGGGAACATTAACGATAGGTTCCGATGCTGATTTGACTATCATTGATACACAAAAGTCGTGGACCGTCAATGTCAATATTTTTCGGTCAAAAAGCAAAAACTCCCCATTCCAAGGATGGAAATTAAAAGGAAAGGCAATTATGACCATCGTCGGAGGAGAAATTAAATACAAAGAAACATAAACTTTTCAGTTGGATAAATAGAAATAGAAGATTCGCAAAACAAGGAATTGATGAATCGTAATAATGTCAAAACTCGTAACCGTTCACGGGTTCAAGGTTCCATTCTTGTCCCCCAGACTGCATTTGGGATGTGTATTTACGAGAAAAGCGTCAGCTCTGTCAGTACTGAAACAAAATCTGGAGCCAA
>JAGGSD010000416.1 GCA_021159265.1 Syntrophobacterales bacterium
TTTGCCCTTCGATTAAGGAGCATGGAAGCAATGCCCATTAAATCCAGGACATCGGTACTGGCTTGAGCATTGGCTCGCTGTTTCTTTGCATCATGGGCGTTGACTCCTGCGATTAGCCATCCTTCGGAACGTAAAGCGCTTATAAAATTCTGCGCATAGGAGCCGACATCTTCTCCCCCAAAGAAGGCGTATTGGGGGTCAATTCCACGATGGCGGCAAGAACTGAGAACTTGCTGAGTCAGATACTCAATGCCTTCAGGAGAATTTTTTACAGGGAATGGTCTTCGTAAAATATCCCCATAACCGCTACAGAACATAACAACATGCTCCTTTTTTGCATAATCGATTGGTATGCACATGACTTTTGCGTTGTTGCCGGCTTCCTCAAATAGTGTGTTCAATTCTTGACTTTGACAGGGAAAAATGGTTCTCTTTTTCATAGTGAAGCTCCTCCTTTTTTGCAGCTGCTTCATTGCAGACTGCTATTAAATTATGCCACCGGAGTGATCCGGATGGCTCTCCAAGGGGGAGTTTCGCATAATTTAAGAAAAAAATTAATCAAATATGTGCAGCTAAAAACCAAAATATCTAATGACACCCCAAGTTATAGAGTTGGGGAGGCTCCGCGAGCTCACCCAAAAGGGCTCACTCGCCTCCCCAACATCTATAACTTGGAAAGGTACCAGTTACAAACAATTAAACTAAAGAAAAGAGGTGCCGATTATGACGGAAAAGAAAACTAAACAAATACAAAAGCCTACGATGAGCAATACAAAAAAAGAAATGCTCGACGCCTATAATGCGCTCTTAAAACAGCTTCAGGAAAAGAGGGATGCGGAGCTGAAACCGGAGCAAAGGATTGAGGAAAAAAGGGCAAAGGAGGTTATTGAGGCCGCAAGCTCTCTGTCGTCCGAGGGGGTCGTAAAGGGGATCGGCAGCCTCAAGCTCGACATAAGCAGGACGTTGACCCAGATTTCAGATAAGCTGGAAGACGAGGTGAACAGGCTGAACGGCATCCAGAAAGCTATTGATATCAAAGAGGAAGAGATAAAGGAGCTGTATGAGATAGAAAAATCAGCGGCTGCGCTGGCTGCGCTCATAGAGGCCCAGAACCGGAAGCGGCAGGAATTTGAATTCGAAATGGCCGTAAAGAAAGATGATTTGATGCGGGAGATTGAGAAAACCCGCGCAGAGTGGGAAAAAGAAAAAGAAAAGTATGAAACGGAAACAAAAGAACAGAATTCTGCGGAAAAAAAGAAGCGTGAACGAGAGAAGGAAGAGTTCCAGTACAACTTTAAGCGGGAACAACAGCTTCTGAAAGATGAATTCGAAGACGAAAAGGCGAAACTCGAAAGGAACATTCAGCTTAAAAGGGAGCAGGCGGAAAAGGAACTGGCGGAAAGAGAAAAGGTGATAAGCGAAAAAGAAGAAGAACTGAATGAGCTGCGGCAAAAAGTGAGCGCATTTCCAAAGGAACTGGAAACGGCCGTCAATAAAGCCGTGAAGGAAGTGACCGAAAAAATTACAGCAGAAGCTAAAAACAGAGAGCAATTGATGAACAAGGAATTTGAAGGTGAACGAAGGGTGCTCACTACCAGGATCGAATCTCTTGAAAAAACGGTAAAAGGGCAGAGTGAACAGATCGCAAAACTTTCCGCGCAGCTCGAAAAATCATATCAGAAGGTGGAAGATATCGCTGTCAAGGCGATAGACGGTTCTTCTAATCTGAAGTCGCTTGCGAACCTGCAGCAGATGATGGCGGACCAGACGAAGGGGCAATCACAGGAGAAATAGAAAACGGCTCAACTTGAGAGAAAACAGGGCAATAATGCAGCATGGGGAAATGCATGGATCCACGGATATTAAGTGAGTATTTCAAAAAGTGTTTTATTGCGGTAGATGGTCTCTGGTTTATGATGTTGGAAAAGGCGGATTCATTTGACAAGGCCCTTGAGATTGATCGCAGGGTATGGGAAATACTGCCCAAGATACAGGCCAGGAAGATAAAAGAGTTGTTAGGAGCGAAAGCTGCCACCGTGGATGATCTTGTAAATGTCCTCAAGTTTAAGTTGGATACCGAAGATTTTGTGAGTGAGTTCCGGAGGGAAGGTTCACAGATTAATGTCATCATCAGGAAATGTCACTGGTTCACTTTGTTAAAACAATCTAATCGAGAACATCTGGCAGAGAAGATCGGTAGCGTGATATGTTCTGTCGAATACGGTGTATTTGCCAGGGAATTTATGAAAGATGTGGGTTTTGAGATAACATCACGGCGGTGTTCGGGGGACGAGTTTTGCTCATTTGTGTTTAAAGTGAACAGTCTGGAATAATCCGAAGAAAAAAGTCTGTGTCAGCCCGTATGTGTCTGTGGCTAAAAAATAACCTTCGTATGAAAAATTATAACACCAAAACATTTTTTCTGTTGCCTCTTATAATATTATTCTTTTCTCTGCCCGCAGTTAGCGCAGAGGTGTATATTGACGAATTGGGAAGACAGGTCAATATTCCCTCCTGTCCGGAGAGAATCGTCTCTCTGGCGCCTAATATAACAGAAACACTTTTTGCCCTTGGTCTGGATAAGGAAATCGTGGGGGTGACGATGTTCAGTAATTATCCTGAAGCTGCCGGGTCAAAGCCGAAAGTGGGAAGTTTTATCAATATCTCTCTTGAGAAGGTTGTTTCTCTGAGTCCCGATCTGATCATTGCTACCGCAAATGGGAACAAAAAGGAAAGTGTCCGGCAGATGGAGAGGGTCGGCCTACCCGTTTTCGTCATCAACCCGGAAAGTTTTGAGGAAATATTCAAAACTGTATTAAACATTGGCAGAATCACGGGAAGGAAAAACGAAGCAAATATACTTGTCGGCAATTTGCAAAAAAGAATTAAGACGATTGTTTCGTTGACTAAGAATTTGAAAAAACCGAGAGTGTTTTTCCAGATAGGTATCAATCCTATTGTTACAGTCGGCAGGAGCACGCTTCACAATAAGTTGATAGAACTCGCCGGCGGAGTAAACGTCTTCGGCGATGTGGCAATCAAATACCCCCGCTGCAGTATGGAAGATGTAATTGCGGGGAAACCGGACATCATAATCGTGTCATCCATGAAAAGAGGGGGAGATTTCCTCCGCATAAGAAACAAATGGAAAAAATGGGGAAATATCCCCGCAGTTAAGTACGACAGGATTTACATCGTTGAATCGGATTTGATAGACCATTCATCGCCTCGAATTGTGGATGGATTGGAGGAAATGGCCAGGATTATTCATCCGGAAATTAAATAGACTGAAGGCGGAAGGCTGAAGACTGTTAGATCACCTCCGTTCCCGGTCTTCAACCTAATGCGGCAAAGCCGCAAAGTTATCAGGGATCAGGTGTCGGGGATCAGCAAAAGACAACGGTTGCTCATTGGGCTTTTGGCATGATGAAACATATTGTAAAAACACCCCCGATTCCTGACCCCTGACACCAGCATCTGCGCGAAAAACGCAGTTGTGTAATAAAGACTCTAAACGTCTGAGCAGCTACAAATAGAAAGGATTATGTATTATGCTGGATTATTTTTATCAGGGGGGACCGGTAATGTACCCGCTTCTTTTTTGTTCCCTCTTATCCCTCACCCTGATCATAGAAAGAGGAATCTTCTGGATCAGAGAAGAAAAAAACCGCGACAGAAAACTGCTGGATGAATTTATGGACCTGATTGAGCAAAACAAACTTGACGAGGCCAGGGAACTTATAGATGACACAAAAGATTATATTATCCGTGTCATGGTTTGCGGAACGGTCCATCGTGAATTTTCGTTACGGGACGCACTTAAGATGAGCGCCGATGAAGAAATTGCTCGCATGAGGCGATACCTGCCTGTCATCGATACGATGATTACCCTCTCGCCGCTCCTGGGAATTCTCGGAACTGTAACCGGTATCATTTCCTCGTTTCATATGCTTGGCACTGTCGGAGTAGAACATCCAGCGATGATTACAGAGGGTATTGCACAGGCCTTGCTTACAACTGCCTTCGGCCTTATCATCGCAATATTCAGCCTGATACCGTACAACTATTTTCTATCAAAGATTGAAAAAGCCACACTGGAAATTGAAAAATATGGCACTGATCTGGAAATTATCTTTGAAAAGCATAAAAATGAGGAAGACAGATCAAGATGAAAATTCAAAGGCGATACACGGGAAAAGCCAGGATCGAAATGATACCGCTTATTGATGTCATCTTTCTCCTCCTGGTCACTTTTATTTTTTTCACTATGTCTATGACTATGCACAGAGGTTTGCCCGTTCAACTGCCGGCATCATCCACAGCCAAGGTAGAAAAGAAGAATTTTGCCGATATTACAATCAGGAAAGATGGGGAAATCTTTCTCGACAAAAAAGAGGTAAATCTTTCAGGTCTCCTTAGACAATTAAGCACACTTCATCATAATTCTCCGGAAACAAAAGTCTTGATTTCGGGAGATAAGAAGGTACCCTACGAAACGATCATCGCAGTTATGGACGCGGTAAGAAAATCCGGAATAACAGGGGTATCATTAGAGACAAAATGGAAGGAGTAAAATTAAAAAAAGATCTGCTCTTTGCGGTTTCCTTAGCCTTGGTTATTCATGTATGCGTGGCCTTTACACGGATCCCTGTCGTTAACCCTGTCTTTCAGATAAAGACGGAGCAGCATAGATCCCTTGCAATTTCCTTTGTTTCTGCTTTCACAGAAGCAGAAAAGAAGATACCTGCTCCCCCGCTTATAAAAAGGAAAAAAAAGTTAATAGTTAAAAGGGAAAAAACAAAGAAAGAAATAATAAAAAAAGTGGCGGCCGGGAAGAAAAATATACCATCAAAAAGAAATATTGAGACCAAAATCCAGGAGCAAAGCGAGGCACAGCAAAGTAATAAAACCACCGTGGAGCCAAGTCATGTTCCCTCGTTCAGGACTGACACTCTGGAAAAAGAAGCAGAAATATTGCCGGCCATTCCACAATACGGAGAAAATCCACCGCCGGTTTATCCTTCTATTGCCAGGAGAAGGGGATATGAGGGGACAGTTTTGCTTTCTGTGGAGGTACTTGCTAATGGAGCGGTCGGTGATTTAAGTGTAAAAAAATCTTCCGGCCATTCGATTCTTGACCGGGCAGCATTGAAAGCGGTCAAAAAATGGAAGTTCAAGCCGGCATCTCAATCCGGAATTCCATTTATTATGTGGGTAGATGTCCCGGTACGCTTTGAACTTAAAAAATAATGACTAGATTTAATATCAAAATATTTTCAATATCGCTGATGATCCTGTATGCTTTGTTTCTGTCTCCGACATGGACATTAGCCAGACAGGCAACATCGTCAAATACTTATTATCTTCAGGGGAATAAATATTTAGCAAGGAACAAGTTGCGCAAAGCAATAAAAAATTATAAAACAGCTATAAAAATCAATCCGAAAGTAGCCAGGTATTATTACAAGCTGGCGAGAGCATATCAGAAAAGGGGATCAATTAATGAAGCAATAATCAATTATACAAAAACTGTGGACATTGACCCAAAGTATTACCGGGCATATTCAGGCCTTGGTGACATCTTCTTGGAAAAAGGAGAGCGTCAAAAGGCTGTTTCGTATTATGAAATTTACATCAGTCGATGTTCCAGAAAGTCCGAAAAGTATTATTTCCGCGGCAGAATTTGTGACATAAAGGGCAATAACAATGAAGCTGTAAAAGAATACCAAAAAGCGTTGAAATGTCGCCCAAAGTATTTTGAAGCCCTCTGTAGTCTCGCGGCAATTTATGCAGAACAGGAGGAATTTGAAAAGGCCGCTGACTATTACCTGCGGGCCAGGAAAATAAGATGTTACGACGAAGAAACTCTTGTAAATCTGGGAATGGTCTACACGAAATTGAAAAGATTTCGAAATGCCCTGAAGGTATTGAATGTTGCCCTTAAGATAAATCCTTTCAACAAAGATACACGATTTTACCTCGGCAAGGCCTATTATGGAAAAGGAAACATTGATCAGGCTATAAAACAAACAAAGAAAGCGCTTAAACTAGATCCCGATAATTCAGAGATACATTTTACGCTCGGTTTGTATTATGATAAAAAAGGGTGGCAGGATATGGCTGTCGCTGAATATAAAGAAGCGCTTTACCTGAACCCGGATTACTTATTTAATAAGGTGGAAATGCTTAATCGCAGGGAAATTCCCGACATGCAACAAGATAGAAAATCAAAGGAGGCAAAGGAAAACAATTGAAAATATATCACAATGAAATGAAGATAAGACTTGCCGAAATTATCATCAGAAAATCATTCCAGTACAGGGAAAACCCGCTTTTCACTCTGGCTTCCGGCAGGACGAGTAATTATTATTTCAATTGTAAACCAACCACCCTCGACCCTGAGGGAATGAATCTTATTGGAAATATCATTTTTGATATGCTGGAAGATTCTAAAGTGACTGCCACGGGGGGATTGACACTCGGAGCTGATCCCATAGCCAATGCAATATCTGTAATTTCTTACCAAAGGGGCAGGCCAATAAAATCCTTTATTGTCAGGAAAGAAGTAAAAGCACACGGAACAAAAAATAAGATAGAAGGAAATGTTAATAAGGGTGAAAGGGTCGCCATACTGGATGATGTGATTACAACAGGAGGCTCAACAATAGCGGCTATAGAAAAAGCGCGGGATTACGGTTTAGTGATTGATAGAGTTATTACGCTGATTGATCGGGAGGAAGGCGGCAAAGAGAATATTGAAAAGTATGTAAGCAATGTTTATCCCGTTTTTACCAGAACCGAAATTATGGATTTATATGGGGGAAAATCTTCTCATGAATAAAACATATATCGTTTTTTTTGTTGTTTTTGCTGTTCTTCTATTCCATGTTTCCACGCTCATCGCCGGAGAAAATACGGTTATTGTTGCCGGGTTTAATTCCGGAAAAGTGAAGGATGGGGCGCCTGTGGGTTGGAAACTGGATAATAAAAAGGGAACGCCTGATCTTGAGCTCGTAAAGGAAGATGGCAAATACGCACTCCATCTGAAAAGCGACAGTGAATCATCCTTTGGAATAAAAAAGGATATAGAACTAGAGAAAGAAGAATATCCCTTCTTAAACTGGAAATGGAAGGTGTGTAAACTTCCGGTTGGCGGAGATGTCAGAAAGTACGATACCGATGATCAGGCAATACAAATTTATATTGCCTTTAGAGAAACGGGATGGCCGGCTAAATTGAAAACGCCGGTCATTGGATATATCTGGAGTAATGAATGTCCCAGAGAAACCATGGTCACAAGTTCTCAACCATTCGCTGGCAAGGTAAGGTATATCGTAATAAGAGACAAGAACGACAAATTGGGCTGCTGGTACACGGAAAAGAGAAATATATACGAGGACTTCAGGAAACTCTTTCCCGACATTGACGGGGGAATCCCCCGGGATATCAAAGGCGTTGCGTTTTTCATCAATTCACAGCATACAAAGAGCGAAGCAGAAAGTTATATTTACGACGTCTATTTCAGCAAGGATTAAGGACTGGTATCAGGGGCCGGAAATTTAAAATGAACATCGAACGCCGAACATCGAATGTTGAATGGGAAAAATGAAAAAAGAGGAATAAAGATTTACTGTCCTTGTATCGGATGTCTTTTTATTTGATTTTAGAATAATTTGAGTAGCGAAGGCGCATCATTATTCGATGTTCGGCGTTCGATGTTCGATGTTGGACGTTTATCTTTGGCATGTATTCCCGCTTTGGAACATGGCAACAAGAAATCTTGACCTTTCGCCGTTGCGGCTTTGCCGCCTTATGAAAATCTGTGATTTAACCTGATCCGGTTTACTTCAAGATGCGCCATTCTTACAGGTTCTGCAAGTCTGTAGCCGGCACACGTCGAGAGCGCTACATCAATTGCCGTTTGCAGGGAGATTTTATGTCCCTGCGACACAAAGATGGGCTTGACTTTCTTTTTCGTCCGCACGACAGCTCCGATACTCCTGCCATCCAGCGTGAGGTACGAATAATTACCTGCTTCATTACCCGGTTCATCGTAGATTCCCGCCAACCTTTTCTTTGCACAGCCTACCGTTGGCATGTCCAGAAACAGACCCATATGTGAAGCCAGTCCGATCCCTCGTGGATGTGCTATCCCATGCCCGTCAAATATCACCACATCCGGTCTATGATTTAATTTTTCAAAGGCCTTTAGGAGCGCCGGCCCCTCCCTGAAAGTCAGCAGACCGGGGATATAAGGGAAATTCACCCTTTGTGAAAAAGATGTTTTCTCAATTATTTCCATCGTCGGAAATTGAAGAAGAATAACGGCGGCAAAAAAAAGATCGGATCCTCTGGAATAGGAAATATCAGCCCCGGCAATAAAATGAATTTCACTGGGAATATCTTCGTCGTGAAGTATCAGCTTTTCTTTTAAATCAGTTTGTATTTTAACGGCTTCTCTATAACTTACATCCCAGTCATGCAGGTTTTTAATCTTCACTGGACACCCTGTTTCTTTGTGTTCTTCGTGCTCTTCTTGGTAAAAAAACGTAATAAGAAAAGCCCAACCTGAGACCTTTTGCGAAGCTCTCAGCATATGTCCGATATTCTGACTTTTTCAAGACTGTCAACGGGGAGTTGTTTGTCTGGCGTGGTTTTGAAGGATTTTTTGTGCCTGTTCAACATCTTTTTTAATCTGCTCTGCAAGCTTCCCGGAATTTTCAAACTTCATTTCGTCACGCAATCTGTCAATAAAGAAAATCTCAATGTTTTTTCCGTAAATATTATCTTGAAAATCAAAGAGATACACCTCAGTAGAGAGTTCGTCGTTACCAAATGTGGGATTGAATCCGATGTTTATAACACCCTGATACTTATGCCCTTCTATTCCGGCGATAATAGCGTATACCCCGCGCCCGGGGATGACCTTTTCTGCTTTGATGTTGGCTGTGGGATATCCGATAGCAGTCCCCCTCCTGTATCCTTCTACAACATTTCCATAAACATTGTAGGGTCTCCCGAGAAGCTTTGCAGCCAGAGAAACATCACCATCGAGAATTGAAACTCGTATTTTCGTGCTGCTCACAACCAGCTCGCCGTTTTTTACCGCACCGATTTCCTCTACCTCGAATCCCAGCTCTTTGCCATAGGTCTTTAGAGATTCCGCATTCCCCTCCTTGCCTCGTCCGAAGACATAGTCATATCCGACATAGAGCTTTTGAATATGAAGTTTATCCCAGAGAATATTCCGTACAAATTCTTCAGCCGTAGTTTTGGCAAATTCCACGGAAAAAGTGATCAGGACAACGGCGTCAATCCCGAATTTTTCAATAAGCTTAAGTTTTTCATTCAGGGGGGTTAACAGAAAAAAGGGTCTCTTTTCAGGATGGAGAACTTTTTGCGGGTGAGGATCAAATGTGATGACGATGGTCTTTCGATCTTCTTTTTCAGTCTCTTTGAGAAGCTTTTGAAATATTTTCCGGTGTCCCAGATGAATGCCGTCAAAATTACCTATTGTAACAATAGAACCTCTGAATTCTACGGGGATATCTTCCAAATCTCTAATGATTTTCATGAAATCTCATTCCTTATATACTTACTTTGTAACTACTCAGGTTCAAAGGTTCAGAGGCACAGAGCTTATTTGCCTTGCTGTTATTATATTATAACAAAATGCAAAAAATCTCTGTCAAATAATATACCTAACCCAGATAAACTGGAAATTCGAAATTCGAAACACGTTCGACTGAGCGTTCGACAGTTCGACTGAGCTCGCCGAAGGCTGAGCTCACGCCGAAGTCTCACGTCGAAGGTTCACCGAAGACCACAGGTGACGTCGGTTGTTACTTTTTTTTTACTCTTTGTGCATCTGTGCCTACCTGAAGTAGTTACCTTACTTTAAACTAAAATATTTTAGCAGTTATCGTATTATTTTCAAGTGTATTTTTGCTTGACAAGACATCGGCCACAAGTATAACTTAGCAGACCATTAACATATAAAAATATGCCGAAGTGGCGGAATTTGGTAGACGCGCTAGGTTCAGGGTCTAGTGGGTGTATGCCTGTCCGGGTTCAAGTCCCGGCTTCGGCACCATAACAACAAAGAAGGGTTAGAGAAGTATGACTAACCCTTTTTGTTTCACAGATATCGTATGAAAAATGAAATGATAATGAGACCTTTGCAGAATGTTCAATTTTGTTCAAGTTCAAGGAAGGCGAAGATTTTA
>JAGGSD010000113.1 GCA_021159265.1 Syntrophobacterales bacterium
TTTTGCGTATTTCGGAGGTTCGGTTTTGTACAGATCGTTACCTTCCGAATCAATAACCACTATTGCGGGAAAATCCTCCACATAGTAACGATGTATAGCCTCCGCTCCTAAATCTTCATAAGCCACCACTTCGGATTTTTTAATACTCCTTGCAATAAGCGCTGCTGCTCCACCCACAGCCGCGAAATAGACGGCCTTGTTCTTTTTCATGCTGTCAATCACTTCCCGGGAACGCAGTCCCTTGCCAATCATACCCTTAAGACCCCTGTCCAACAGAACAGGTGTGTAAGGATCCATGCGGTAGCTGGTAGTAGGGCCGGCAGAACCACAGGCATATCCCGGTTTGGCCGGCGCCGGACCAACATAATAAATAATCTGATCTTTAAGTTCTATTGGAAGCTCTTCGCCTTTATCTATCAACTCAATAAGTCTTTTATGGGCGGCATCTCTTCCGGTATAAATATACCCGGTTATATTCACGGTATCTCCAGCCTTTAAATCAACAACAGTCTTATCGTTCAGGGGGGTGGTTATTTTTTTAATATTTGCCATTTTCTTCCTCCTTTTCCTTACAGCGTTCCTTCCGCGTGTCTGGATGCATGACAACACACATTCACCGCTACGGGCATTCCGGCTATATGGGTGGGGAGATAGTCTATATTTACGGCCAAACACGTTACATTGCCACCCAGACCTGCAGGCCCGACCCCTGATCTGTTAATTTTATCCAGTATCTCCTTTTCCATCACTGCAAACTTCTCATTCCCGTTATGCTCACCTATCTTTCTGGTAGTAGCCTTCTTGGCCATAACCATGGCCATATCGGCAGTTGCTCCAATTCCAACACCAACAATGGTGGGAGGACACGGATTGGGCCCAGCCTTGATTACTGTTTCCGCCACAAAATCTACTATCCCTTCTGATCCATCCGCCGCTTTTAACATACCTAAAGCGCTCATATTCTCACTGCCAAATCCTTTAGGAGTTACTAAAAACGTAATTTTATCCCCGGGAACTATATCCGTATAGATAATTGCCGGCGTATTTGTATTCGTATTTTTCCTTTCAAAAACCGGATCATCCACTGCCGACTTTCTTAAATACCCGTCCTGATAAGCTTCTTTGACACCTTCATTTATTGCTTCTTTAAAATCTCCGCCTGTTATATGGACCTCCTGTCCAAGCTCAACAAACAAAACCGCAAGTCCCGTATCCTGGCAAATAGCAATTTCTTCCTTAGAAGCAATCTTATTATTCTCAATAATCATACCTAAAACAGACTTTCCTGTCTCAGAAATTTCTTCATCCAGGGCTTCCTCAAGTCGATTCATAAGATCCTTATCGATATGATAATTGGCTTTCAGAAACAGTTCTTTCACCTTATCTTTGACCTGGCTTGCTTTAATCTCTCTCATGTTCACACCTTTTCTTTTATTCTCAGCAGTTGTATTTTTTGAAAAACAAAAATGTCAATCAAGGCAGGGTTAGTCCCTTAGTAGTAAAGTTCTTGCCTGTCTGCGCCTGCCTGTCGCGTTTGCGACGCAGACAGGTGCAACGCACAGGCAGGCACGAACTTTACAATTAAGGGATTAATTAATCCCTGCTGATTGTTAATAAAGACTCTAATTATTAAAACTTTTCGATTCCGGTTTGACCGGGTCAGGGATGATAAAATGTGTTCTTTTTATAGATTATATCAATTATCGTCCAGGAAGAAAAGCAATTTATCTGCAGCGGCGGTCGGTGCGATTGTTCCCTGTTCCACTTCCCTTTCAACATTCGGTATCATTTTTTTAACGTATGGATTTTTATTAAACCACTCTGTCAGTCCTTCTTTCACGAGAAACCACATCCAGTCAATAGCCTGTTTTTTCCGTTTTGTTTCGAGTTCTCCCGTGGCTGTAAGCTTCTTTTTGTAGTCTAAAACGACTCCCCAGATTTTATCTATACCAGTCTTTTCTATGGCACTACAGGTAAGAACCGGGGGTGACCAGTCAGGAGATGATGGAGTCAAAAAATGCAGGGCTGTTTCATACTGCCTTCTTGCAAGATTTGCCTTCTCGACATT
Source organism: Syntrophobacterales bacterium (assembly GCA_021159265.1). Classification (GTDB taxonomy): domain Bacteria; phylum Desulfobacterota; class Syntrophia; order Syntrophales; family UBA6807; genus UBA3084. Next base: position 2,069 of record JAGGSD010000113.1, read on the forward strand.
GTCGCCATCCGCCTTGTTAATCACAACGGCGTCGGCCAGCTCCATAATGCCCTTTTTCATTCCCTGAAGTTCATCTCCCGCGCCGGGAATCATCAGCGCCAGGAAAAAATCAACCATTGAGGCCACCGCCACCTCGGATTGACCCGCTCCCACGGTTTCAACAATCACCACATCAAAACCGGCAGCTTCGCAGACAAGCATTGTTTCTCTTGTCTTACGCGCAACACCTCCCAGAGTGCCACCCGAGGGAGATGGCCTGATAAAAGCCCTCTCTTCAATGGAAAGTTTTTCCATACGTGTCTTGTCTGCAAGAATACTCCCGCCGCTTCGCGTGCTGCTGGGATCAACGGCAAGAACAGCAACATTGTAACCTTTCTGCACAAGCATTATGCCAAGGCTTTCTATAAAAGTGCTTTTCCCCGCCCCGGGCATACCTGTTATTCCAAGGCGCACCGCCTTTCCCGTATAGGGAAGCAGAAGATCAACAATCTTTCGCGCCAGATCCTTATGAACCGGAAGCGAACTCTCGATCAGCGTAATGGTCTTGGCGAGCATACGCCTGTCGTGCTCCAGAACACCCTGAACATAGTCATGAAAATTATCTGATGTCACTGCCGCTTCTCCAGAACATTCAATACCCTATTCGCGGAATCTATAACCGGCGTCCCCGGGCCGAATATTCCAACTGCTCCCGCTTTGTAAAGGAAATCATAATCACCGGGAGGAATAACGCCCCCGACAACCGTCAGGATGTCTCCACCACCTTCTTTTTTGAGTTCCTCAATAAGTTGCGGAACCAGGGTCTTGTGACCGGCGGCCAGACTCGATACTCCAATAACATGAACATCGTTTTCCACGGCCATTCTGGCCGCCTCTTCCGGAGTCTGAAACATGGGACTGATATCCACGTCGAAGCCAAGATCCGCAAAGGCGGTCGCTATTACCTTTATCCCGCGGTCGTGGCCGTCCTGACCCATTTTGGTAACAAGTATCCTCGGTCTTCGGCCTTCTCTCTTTTCGAATTCATCTGTTCTCTTCTTCACCGCATCAAATATTTCACTGGCGTGATACTCTGCGGCATAAGCGCCAGATATACATTGAGTAGTTGCCACGAACCGCCCGAACACTTTCTCCATGGCATCTGAAATCTCTCCGACAGTCGCCCTGGCCCTGACAGCGGGAATAGATAACTCAAGCAGATTCCCCCCTGATTCCGCGCCTTTTGTTATGGCTTCAAGAGTCTTCTGCACCTCAGTGTTATTCCGTTTTGCTTTTATCTCCTTTAAGCGTGTAATCTGTTCGTCACGTACGGTTTCTGAAACTTCACGGACATCCATACTTTTATCTTCTTCAATACGATATTTATTGACACCGACAATAACATCCAAACCCTGGTCTATGCGCGCCTGTTTCCTGGCTGCAGATTCTTCTATGCGCATCTTCGGCATACCTGTTTCGATAGCTTTGGCCATCCCGCCGAGTTCTTCGACTTCTTCAATGATTTTCATCGCCTCGCGGATAATCCCGTTGGTTAAGGCCTCAACATAATACGAACCGCCCAGAGGATCGGCAACATGGCATATCTGGGATTCTTCCTGAACGATTATCTGTGTATTTCTTGCGATTCTCGCGGAAAAATCTGTAGGCAGCCCAACGGCCTCATCAAAGGAATTTGTATGTAAAGACTGTGTCCCGCCCAAGACGGCAGACATACATTCGAGAGTGGTCCTTATAATGTTGTTATAGGGATCCTGCTCTGTCAGACTCCATCCCGAGGTCTGGCAATGTGTTCTCAACATGGTTGATTTAATATTTTTGGGGTTGAACTGTTGCATCAATTTATACCACAGGAAACGGGCTGCTCGCAACATGGCAATATCCATAAAAAAGTTCATCCCAATCCCGAAGAAAAAGGAGAGCCTCGGCGCAAAGGCGTCTATATCAAGACCCGCTGCGATGGCTGCCCTCACGTACTGCAAACCGTCGGCTATAGTAAATGCGGTTTGCAGAACAGAATTTGCTCCGGCCTCCATCATGTGGTAACCGCTTATGCTGACGGTGTTATACTTGGGCATATTTTTTGAACAGTACCCGATAATATCAGATACAATCCGCATGGAAGGCTCCGGCGGATAAATATACGTATTACGTGTCAGGTATTCCTTTAAGATGTCATTCTGAATGGTGCCCGCCAGCTTATCCTGAGATACTCCCTGCTCTTCTGCCGCGACTATGTACCCGGCAAGAATCGGCAGAACGGCGCCGTTCATAGTCATGGAGACCGACATCTTATCCAGCGGAATCTGGTCAAAAAGAATCTTCATATCTTCCACGGAATCTATGGCAACACCGGCCTTGCCGACATCACCGGTAACCCTGGGATGATCCGAGTCGTACCCCCTGTGAGTCGCGAGATCAAAGGCTACTGAAAGCCCTTTCTGGCCGGCCGCAAGATTTCTTCTGTAGAACGCATTCGATTCTTTTGCCGTGGAAAAACCGGCATACTGCCGAATGGTCCAAGGTCTTCCAGCGTACATGGTAGCCATGGGGCCTCTAACAAAGGGGGGCAGTCCGGGAAGGGTGTTGACGAATTCCAGTTCCTCGATATCCTCGGCGGTGTACAAGGGCTTAACCAATATCCCCTCGGGTGTGTCCCAGTTGAGCGACTCAGGGGATTTTCCTCTCAACTGTTTTGTTGCAAGTTCTTCCCATTTTTTTATATCAGGATGTTCCGACATCGTATAATTCCTCCTGTTATTTGAGTTTCTACAAAGGGATGTTCCCGTGTTTTCTGTACGGGCGATCTTCCTTCTTGTTTTTCAACATTTCCAGAGCGCTTATTATGACCGGCCTTGTTTCTCTGGGCTCTATTATTTGTTCGATCATGGCATGTCTGGCTGCCTGGTAAGGGGTGGCAAATTCCGCAATATACTCATCTTTCTTTTGCTGTTTGATTTCTGCAGATTCTTTCCGGAATATGATATCCGCCGCGCCGTCTGCACCCATCACGGCAATCTCTGCCGTCGGCCAGGCAATAACCATGTCAGCGCCGGACTCGCCTGAACACATGCCGAGATAAGAACCACCATAAGCCTTACGGGTCACGATAGTTATTTTCGGCACCGTCGCTTCAGGATATACATACAACAGCTTGGCGCCATGTCTTATGATTCCTCCAAATTCCTGTTTGGTCCCCGGTAAATACCCAGGCACATCAACAAAAGTAAGGATAGGTATATTGAAACAATCACAGAACCGGATAAAGCGTGAGGCCTTATCAGATGCATCGATATCCAGACAACCCGCCAGGAATCGCGGCTGATTTGCTATGATTCCTACAGGAGAACCATTCATTCGCGCAAAACAGGTGATTATATTCTGGGCAAAAAGCTTCTGGCTTTCGTATATATCACCATTGTCTACCACCATCTTTATCAATTTTTTCATATCGTATGGACGATTACTGCTTTCAGGGATTATTGTGTTGAGTTTTTCTTCCATACGATCCACGGGATCATTACATTCGATAACGGGCGGCTTTTCATCGTGATTTGCCGGCAGGTAACTTAACAATATCTTAATTTGATTGATGCAGTCCTCATCGGTATCCGCCACAAAGTGGGAAACGCCGCTTTTTTGATTATGGGTCATTGCGCCTCCAAGCTCAACAGCGGAAACATCTTCACCTGTCGTGGCCTTAACTACGACAGGGCCGGTAATGAACATCTGTGCATAGTCCTGTTTGACCATATAAACAAAGTCCATCAGCGCCGGTGAATAAACGGCTCCTCCCGCTGACGGCCCCATAATTGCACATATCTGTGGAATCATGCCTGAAGCCATCGTATTTTTGTAGAATATCTTCCCGTATCCGGCGAGGGAATCGACTGCTTCCTGAATCCGTGCGCCGCCGGAATCATTCATACCTACTACGGGACAACCAGCAAACATGGCTTCCTCCAGACACTTCACTATCTTGATTGCATGCATCTCGCCCAGAGAGCCTCCCATCACACCAAAATCCTGAGCATAGGCAAATACCGTTCTCCCATCGACATTACCGTAACCCGTTACAACTCCTTCACAAGGGATCTCTTTGTCGGCCATACCAAAATTCGCGCACCTGTGCTCAACGAATTGATACAGCTCCATAAAAGTGCCCTCATCAAACAAAAGGGCCAGTCTTTCACGGGCAGTTAATCTCCCCGTTGCATGCAATTTCTCGACGGCTTTTTCTCCGCCTCCGGCTTCAATCTTTTTTGCTTTTTCCTTCATTAATTCTAACTTTTCCTGATTCGTCATTAAATTTATCCTCCTGCTAATAACCCTGAATATGTTCTGTTTCGTAAAAAGTCAACACCTGATTTTACACCGGAAATATCCAGGCATTAACATTCCCCTTGTAAAAATTTGTTTACTTAATCCCGTTGGCACAGCTCCAGAAGAATTCCTTTCGTAGCTTTTGGATGAAGGAATGCGATCTTTGTCCCGCCCGCGCCACGCCGGGGCGTTTCATCAATCAATCTGACATTCTTGCTTTTCAATTCCTCCAGAGCTGCTTCGATATCATCAACCCTCAGAGCTATGTGCTGTATCCCCTCGCCATTCTTATCGATATACTTTGCAATGGGTCCGTCCGGAGCGGTTGACTCCAGTATTTCAATCTCGGATTCCCCGACAGGCAGAAAAGCGGTTCGAACCTTCTGTTCCGCAACTTCTTCACTTCCAACTAATTCCAACCCCAATATCTCAGTATAGAATTTTATACTCTCGTCTATACTCTTGGCCGCAATGCCAACATGATCCACGCATAAAACCTTCATCTTAATCCCTCCTCAATGGGTGGGAGCCCCAAACAGGGCTCCCACCGGTTAATTTACTCTCTTAGAAATGCCAGATCATGGGCACCAGAACAATAACCAGAATGATACTCACAAGTTGTGGAAACCAGCCAGCCTTTATATAATCCATAAAGTTCAGTTTCCCGGGTCCCAACACAATTGTATTAGGCGGCGTGGCAATAGGCGTCATGAAACAGAGACTTGCCGCCATGCCAATGGCCATTAAGACAGGCCTCGGGCTTACGCCCATTCCGATTGCGGATGCCATACCGATAGGCGCCACGATAAGAGTCGTCGCCGTATTGGAGGCAAACTGGGTCAGAAATGCCGTGACAAGCACCATGGCCACCATAAGCGCGAATCCGGAATGCACAACAGAGTTCACAGCATTTGCTATCATCACGACACCCCCCGTTTTTATCAACGCGGTACTCACCGGGAACATACAGGCAAACAGGAATACCGTTGTCCAGGATACAGCCCCCGTCGCCTCTTTCCACGAAATACACTTAGTGGCAATAACCAGCATTGCCCCGGCCCCGGCTGCCACAAGAAGATTTATATGTAATGTCTTCCCTATGAATGGAACATATTTCCCCGCAGCCATAACAAAGATTACGAGGGCAAACAATATCAGCGCCACCGGCATCTTATGTGTTCTATACTCGAAACTCTCATCGAGTTTCGGTCCCTCGTAATCCTCGCCGGATGTATCTATCATCCCCTTGGGCAGGAATTTCACTCCTACAAGCACCATGGCGGCGATTCCTATAACAGCCAGAGGCACACCTACCAGGCTGTACTCAAAGAAACCAAATGTCGGCAGTCCCGCTTTTTCCATAACACTCTGGATAACACCATTCGGTGGAGTACCGATCAGGGTCATCGTCCCTCCGAAGGAAGCGGCGAACGCCGTGCACATCATAAAGCGCTTCGTGCTGAATCCGGCCTTCGCTATTACGGCCAGGATTATCGGCAGAAAACATATAGTGGTTCCCGTATTTGAAAGAAATGCGGAAAGTATTGCGGTAACGATCATGATATTGGCCATTACCAGTGTTTCACGACCCTTGCCTTTTTCAACCGCCCATCTGCCCACCTTATCGGCAAAACCCGTCCTGAACAGAGCTTCACCCATCATAAACATAAACATGAATATCAATGTCCACTTATTGGCAAAGTCCTTGAAAGCCAGTTTCGCCGGCAGAACACCTGTCATAGTCAACGCCACAGGCACTGCCATAGCCGTAGCCACGAGTGGTATCCACTCAGTAAGAAAGAACAAAAAAGCCACTGCTACAATTGCTATCGTAATCCATGCACCCGTATAATTAATAGCACCTTCCATTGTCATCTCCTCCTTCTTCAATAAATTAAGTTATGGTTTAAGATTTCATGGTACCAGTCTCTAAAAACCTGACGTGCCACGAGAAAGCCTCGCCTAATAATATAGGAATATGTCCTCCCACCTCCTTCCTTGCTCTATTATAATAATCCCAAAGCGCGGGTCTGTAATCGGGATGCGCGCAATTTTCGATCATCACCCTTGCCTTTTCCCTGGGGTCCAGTCCCCTGAGATCACCGACACCCTGCTCGGTAACAATTATGTGGATTTCATGTTCCGTATGATCAACATGTGAAACATGAGGTACGACACATGACACTTTACCGTCCTTTGCTATGGACGGCGTCAGCATAACGACAAGACCACCATTCCTCGAAAAGTCACCGGATCCCCCGATACCATTGATCATTCTTGTGCCAAACATATGAGTGGAATTGGAATTTCCGTAGATATCCACCTCCAGCGCCGTATTCATGGCAACAACCCCGAGTCTCCTCGCAATTTCAGGGTTATTACTAATTTCCTGAGGCCTTAATATAATTTTTTCACGGTATTTTTTTATATCCTTGTAAAAACGTTCTAATCCCTCAGGAGAGGGGGTAAGAGATGTTCCCGATATGGCATTTACTTTACCGGAATCAATAAGATCAAACATGGCATCCTGAATGACTTCAGTCCACATGTTAATATTTGTATATTTACTATCCAAAAGACCTGCCATAACCGCATTAGCGACATTACCAACACCCGACTGCAAAGGCGGAAGGGTATCACCCTGATCAACCTCAAGGAAATCCAGCAGATTAGCCGCCATCTTTTTGGAAGTTTCATCCAGGGGAGCCAGGGGTCTGGTCTTATCCGTGATATCACAGGGAACAATCGCCACTATCTTACTGGGGTTACATGGCATATACGACGTGCCGATCCTCTGGGACGGATCTGTTATCAAAATTGGCTGACGATAGGGGGGATCTTTAGGTATAAAGATATCGTGCATTCCTATCAACTCCATAGGCTGTGATGTATTGACCTCGACAATTACTTTATCCGCCTCTTGAATAAAACTCGGCGTATTGCCGACGGAAGTCGAAGGAATAATACCGCCATTACCCATTATCGCTACCGCTTCAACAACAGCGACATCCAGATGACCTAAAAAACCGTGTCTCTGCTGCTGTGCGACCTGACTGAGATGTATGTCCTGGTACATGGTATCTCCATCATTAATACGCTTGTTGATCAATTTACCCGTCTGATAGGGATACCTGCGGGATACAGCGTTAACCCCTGCAAGGGCTTCATCCAGTTCAGAGCCGACAGAGGCGCCCGTCAGAAGCCCGATCCTGATTTTTTCACCATTCTTAACCCTGTCAGCCAGAGCCAGAGGCACAGCCTTCGGATAACCACAAGGTGTAAAACCACTGCAACCCACATTCATGCCGTCTTTGATATATTTCGCGGCTTCCCTGGCTGTGGTAACCTTAGACAACAAAGTTTTATTAAGAATTCTATCTTCAATATTCACTTTCCTACCTCCTTCTTATTTTCCTTTACTTTATCACCCTTGTTAACCAGAACCTCAAGGATGCTTCCCGGCATGGGGGACCTTACTTCTTCACTCATTATGTATTTACCTCTTCGAATTTAAATGGCATAAAATTGCCCTGCATTTTCTATGACAGTGGTTAGCTCCCTTTAGTGTAACAACAAAGTCAGAAAGAGACCGGCTGCCGACACCGTGCCTATTGTG
>JAGGSD010000181.1 GCA_021159265.1 Syntrophobacterales bacterium
TTGTAAAAGTTACTTTCCATTATAATGCCGCTAAACGGCATAATGGAGCTTTTTACGAATACATCATTTTTGATGGTATGACAAATCCCGGTTAAACAAACCACAAAATCAGTAACTTGATTTCTTGTCAGGTGGAGAATAATATGTTTTTAAAACAGATCCAGGTTGGTAATATGGCTGTATTCGCCTACATTGTTGGCGATACGGAAAGTGGTGAAGGCCTGGTTGTAGATCCTGCAGCCAATACCGATGAGATTATCTCTGTGGCTACCAAAAGCAATATAAAGATAAAATATATTGTTAACACGCACGGACATGTCGATCATATCGGAGGAAATGCCGATATGAAAGAAAAAACAGGGGCGGAAATTATCATCCACGAGGATGATGCCCAAATGATCGTCTCTGTTCCGCCCATGATGCTCCGGATGTTTCAGGCCAAAGCATCACCACCAGCGGATATAACTGTGAAGGATGGCGATACAATTACTGTGGGAAATGTCGAACTGAAAGTGCTTCACACTCCGGGTCATTCACCCGGAGGAATATCTCTCTACATGCCTGGATATGTCATTACCGGAGACACACTCTTTGTTGGAAGCGTGGGGCGGACGGATCTTCCCGGAGCATCATGGGATGTTATGTACAGTTCGATTAAGGAAAGATTGTTGACATTGCCTGATGATACTATCGTTTTACCAGGGCACAATTATGGTGGAACGCCAACTTCCACAATAGGAAATGAAAAAAGAAATAACCCGTTTTTTTAAGGTGGTATGACAGATGAATAATAAAGCTCTGGTTAAAACCGATTTTAAAGGACTAAAGCTTGCCGGGAGAGGTAAGGTCAGAGATATTTATGAACTGGGAGATAATCTCCTCATTGTGGCTACTGACAGAATCTCCGCCTTTGATGTAATAATGCCGGACCCGATACCGGATAAGGGCAAAATATTAACCCACATGTCCATCTTCTGGTTCAACAGGATAAAGGATATTATTGGAAATCACATTATCTCAACGGATGTAGATCAATTTCCCGATGATTGTCAGCCTTACAGGGATATAATGAGGGAAAGAACCATGCTGGTAAAAAAGGCGAAACCGCTGCCGGTAGAATGCATTGTGAGGGGGTACCTCAGCGGTTCAGGCTGGAAAGATTATTGCGTGGGAAAAACCATATCGGGCATACGACTTCCTGCAGGATTAAGAGAATCGGCCAAACTGACGGAACCAATATTTACTCCATCAACGAAAGCAGAACATGGCGAGCATGATGCGCCCATAAACAGAAAGGACATGGAAAATCTTATAGGCTGTGATCTTACGGAAAGAATCGTTGAGAGCAGTATCAAGATATATGAGAGAGCATCAGAAGTCGCCGATAAGGCGGGAATCATAATTGCCGACACAAAGATGGAATTTGGAATAATTGATGAAAAGCTCGTGCTCATTGATGAACTTCTTACACCTGATTCATCAAGGTTCTGGCCCAAAGAAGATTATGAAGAGGGAAGACCTCAAAGTAGCTTCGACAAACAATTCGTCAGGGATTATCTTCTTTCAATCAACTGGAATCAAAAACCGCCAGCCCCACAATTACCTGCCCATATCATAAAAAGAACCAGGGAAAAGTACGAAGAAGCCCTGAATCGCATCACAGGATAAAATCCCCATCAAGCCTTGACATGGAGTAGAGTTGTTATTAATTTAAGCTGAGCGCAAAGAACAAAATCGACCTTTGAATCTTCATTCCTGACCTTTGGTCATTTGCCTTTGCGACTTTGCCGCGTTAGATAATCACATCACTAAATACCTTAAGAGAGTTACAATCCATATAACACTATGCAGAATGATTATTACGAAATTCTTGGCGTTGACAGAAATGCATCGGCAGAAGAAATAAAAAGAAACTATAGAAAGCTCGCCATGAAATATCACCCGGATAGAAATCCGGGTGATAAAAGTGCGGAAGAAAAATTCAAAGAAGCGGCAGAAGCCTATGAAGTCTTGAGTGACCCGGAAAAGAGGGACATTTATAACAGATACGGTCATGAGGGCTTAAGGGGAACAGGTTTTCAGGGGTTTTCCGGTTTTGAAGATGTCTTCTCGAGCTTTGGTGATATATTTGAAGACATTTTTGGATTCAGTTCAGGGAGAACACGGGCAAGAAGTGCGGCGCGCCCGGGGGCAGATCTTCGATATGATTTACAAATTTCATTTATGGACGCGGCCTTCGGCACATCTACCGAAATAGAATTAGAAAAATATGAAAACTGCGTGGAATGCGGCGGCACAGGAGCCACAACGGGAACGGAACCCGAAATATGCCCAACGTGTCAGGGAAGAGGACAGGTTATCCAAAAAAGCGGATTCTTCAGCATAAGTACGACATGCCCCCAATGTAGAGGGGCAGGAAGGATTATAAGAAATCCATGCAGGAACTGCCATGGAACCGGTAAGGCAAAAATAAGAAAAACAGTCCAGATAAAAATACCCCCGGGAGTGGAAACAGGTTCACGGCTGAGGCTTCGGGGTGAAGGTGAAGAGGGTGAATTCGGAGGACAGAGAGGGGACTTATATGTCTTTCTTCACGTGGAGCCACATAAATTCTTTGAACGAAATGAAGACGACATATTGTGTAAAGTTCCCATTTCCATTACGCAGGCAGCGCTTGGCACAACAATCAAGGTGCCAACCTTAAATGGAGAGGAAAAAATCAGAATACCAAAGGGAACCCAACACGGAAAGACATTCAGACTGAAGGGAAAAGGAATTCCCCATCTGAGAGGTTTTGGCAGAGGGGATCAAATCGTCCAGACTCTGGTTGAAATACCGACAGACCTAAGCAGGAAGGAAGAAAAAATACTAAAAGAATTAGCCAGTTTGCGCGGGGAATTATAGCCGGACATTTTACGCCTTCGCATCTCATAATGGTTAAATATCTACAACCATGTTTCTATTATTTCTTCGCTAATCAAATGAAAGTTGAAGGAGCGAAAGAGGGTTAACAAATTTACCAGCCAATTTAACTCCCCAGTGAAGGTGAGGACCTGTAACCCTGCCTGTTGATCCCACAAGTCCCATTACATCCCCCTTGTGAACCGATTCCCCTTCTTTTACGAAAGTCTTGGATAAGTGACAATAAATCGTAAACAGACTCGCGCCATGATCAATAATGACAGTATTGCCGGCAAAATATAGATTTCGAGTTAAGACCACCTTCCCCGAATTTGCGGCTTTGATCTTGCTACCCCGGCAGGAACGAATATCTACTCCCCTGTGACGGGAATGAAACTCATTATTAAATACCCTTTTCTCACCAAAATTCTTTCTGATCTTTCCATTCGAGGGTACGATAAAGTTACCGTTACATAACCAGCCGGGAGTATATGCCCCATAGACCTCATTGACCAGTTCGACTTCTTCAATTATCCTCTCCTGCGCTTCAGGAGAAGGAACAATGAACTTCCTGTCCACGGTAATCTTCCTAACCGGGAAAATTCCTTTTGTGACAGGAAGCTTGAATGAATAGTTTTTTTGGCTTCCATCCGGAAAATCAATACAGGTATTCAGATCATAAACACCAGGCTTCATGTCAAGCCCTAAACCTATGAGGAGAAAAAGTGCAGAATGCTCCCTGTCGGGAACAAATGAATATTCTTTTCCCTCAAAGTAAGCCTTCGCCGACGAACACTTTGGAGATTGTAAGGAAATCTTTATAACTTCTCCTGGCGAGATATCCCTGTACTCCGAATAAATTACAATTTTACCCTTATCAGTTGTATCACTTAGTTGGAAGGCATTAAGATTAAATGGCAATACAAAGAATACAACTATGGCAATCAAAAACTTTTGCATATTGACCCCAGCCTTTGATACAATTCATCTATTGCATTTGCGATTTATCAGAACCAGCATCCACACTCAAGAAAAAACATGGACAATTTAAAAAACATAAATTATATTAATGTTGTATCATCTCGAAAAAGAATTGATAGGATTATAAGGATTCAAGGGGTCAGCAATGAAAAAGATAAGTCATTTAGAAGAACTCTCACCAGAAAATTTGAGAATCAGAATCGATCCTGATTCTCTTGGATTTGAAAATACTAAAGAGTGTGAATACTCAAAGGGAATTATTGGGCAGGAAAGGGCCGTAAAAGCGGTGCAAATGGGATTGGAAATAAAAAGTCCCGGTTATAACATTTATGCTGCAGGTCTTACGGGAACAGGGAAAACCTCTACGATAAAACGCCTTTTAGATCAACTTGATACCAAAACAAAGATCCCCGATGATATTTGCTATGTGAACAATTTCAGAAATCCGGACATGCCCAATGTGATCATGCTCCCATCCGGTGAGGGCACAAACTTTCAAAAAGATATGGATGAAATGATCTCACATCTTGAAAAGAAGATACCCCACATATTTGATAGTGAAGAATTCAAGAAGACTTCCGAGCAGATTGTCAGCAGCCACATTGCAAAACAGAAGGAAATGGTAAAAGAATTTACTGAAAAGATACAGAAGGAAAACTTTCAACTTGTCCAATATCAGGTAGGCCCCTATTCGAGACAGGATATTGTCCCTGTTTATGAAGGAAAACCCGCTCCCCTCGATCATCTTGAAGCTCTGGCAGAACAGGACAAATTCAGTCAAGAAAACCTTAAAAAAATCAAAACAAAACTGAGCGAACTCAGGATTGAGTTCGATGGAATTATGAGAGAAACAAGGCGAATAGAAAAGGAAATTCGCAGTGAAATAAATTCTCTTGAATATCAAACGGGTCTTCCAGTAATAAGCGGGCTGATCTCAGATATAAAGTTGAAATACGGGAGATACAGCGAAAAGGTAAATCATTATCTGGATAGTGTACAGGAAAACATCCTGTCAAACTTAAAAAAATTTAAAGAGCGAGACCAAGAGCAGCAAGAACATATACCTGTCCTTCCTTATCCATCAATGCATTCAACAAAGTTCATTGAATATAAAGTTAATGTTGTTGTTGATAATTCTCAGACCGAAAAAGTTCCGGTAATTATCGAAACGGCGCCAACATACAAAAATCTGTTCGGCACCATCGAGAGGGAAATTGACAGATCAGGTTTCTGGAAAACAGATTTTACCCGCATAAAGGCGGGATCTCTCCTCAGGGCAAATGGAGGATACATTGTTTTCAATGCACTTGAAGCCATCGTTGAACCAGGTGTGTGGTCATTTCTTAAGAGAACCTTAAAAAACAGATCATTAAACATGCAACCTTATGATCCCTTTAGCCTGGCCTCCACCGCCATTAAACCGGAACCTATACCTATCGATGTAAAGGTTATCATGACAGGAGATAACTATCTCTACCATCTCCTCTACAATCTGGAAGATGACTTCAAAAAAATATTCAAGACAAAGGCCCAGTTTGATACAGAAATGTCTAATAAGGAAGAGCATATAAAGGACTATATATATTTTACAAAGAGGATCATAGAAGATGAAAAATTGCTGCAGTTTCACAAGAGCGCTGTGGCGGCAATTATAGAATTTGGCATCAGGTTGGCGGAAAAGCAGAAGAAATTATCCACACGATTTAGCGATATTGCCGATCTTATCCGTGAAGCAAGTTACTGGGCCCAAAAAGATGGCAGTGAAATAGTTGAAGGCAGGCATGTTGACAAGGCTTATGAAGAAAAGGTCGGACGGGTAAAACTCGTCGAGGATAAAATCCAGGAAATGATCGAAGATGGAACCATTATGATTGATACGGACGGCGCGGCAGTAGGGCAGGTAAATGGCCTGTCTATTTATGATATGGGCGATTATTCTTTTGCGAAGCCTTCACGAATAACGGCAGAAACATCTATGGGCAGAGCCGGCGTTATTAACATAGAAAGAGAAGCAAAGCTTTCGGGCAAGACCCATGATAAAGGGGTGTTGATTATGGAAGGTTATTTTAGAGGCAAATATGCACAGGATAAACCTCTGACGATGAGTTCAAGTATATGTTTCGAACAATCCTATGGAGGTGTAGATGGTGATAGCGCGTCATCGACGGAAGTTTACGCGATTCTGTCAAGTCTTTCAGGATTACCACTCAGACAGGATATAGGTGTTACGGGTTCTGTAAATCAGAAAGGTGAGATCCAACCGATAGGCGGCGCTAATCAGAAAATTGAAGGTTTTTACGATGTATGTAAAGTCAGAGGTCTTACAGGAACCCAGGGTGTAATGATACCTTCTTTGAATGTTCCTGACCTTATGCTGAGAAAGGATGTGGTACAATCTGTCTCAGATGGCAGGTTTCATATATACCCGGTGAGTACAATAGACACAGGCATGGCGATACTGACAGGTGTTGAACCCGGGGGAAAAGATGAAAAGGGTAATTACCCCCCGGATACGATAAACTATCTCGTTGATGAAAAGCTAAAATCCATTGCAAAAGGTCTTAAGGAATTTGGAGGAGAAGGGAAAAAATTGTAACATGGCAACTATTATCAAACTGGAAGGGAGTAATAAAATGCAGAAAATAAAAAGTTGGGTATTATTTCTGATTTTGGGCGCTTTTATCCTGTCGGGCTGTGCCCCTCTTGTTGTAGGTGGCGCCGCCGTTGGCGCTGGCACGGGAACATATTTTTACGTAAATGGTGAATTGAAGACAGACTATCATTTTTCATTCGACAGGGTATGGGATGCCTGTGAAAAGACCGTAGCGGATATGAATTCGACTGATGTTGCACCATATAAAGAGATAGGCAAGGGAACAATAGATGCGGTCATAGATGAAGAAAAGGTGCACTTCTCAATCAAGTACAAGGCAAAGAATTTGACAACGGTAGCCATAAGAGTGGGCATCATAGGCAACGAGGCAGCATCCCGGCGTTTGCATGATAAGGTAACCGACCATCTGTTGAAAAAATAACTTGAAACTTACCCGGTCTAAGAAAAATTTTGTATCTTTATGCTTGAGGCCGGGTATTTTTTTACTGACAGACCCTGAGTGAGCCATGTTCAAAAAACTTATTCTGGGAATCCTCATAAGTTCCTTATTGATATATCTAACATTTAGAGGCATCGATTTCAAAGGGGTTACCAGCGGATTAAAGGCTGCAAAACCCTTTTATCTTGTTTGCACCTTATGTTTACTGATCCTGATTCAAGTCTTGAGATCCTATAGATGGGGTATAATTTTAAACCCCGTTAAAAGGGTTGACCAGTTTTCTCTTTTTTCTGTTACCAGTGCAGGTTTTCTGGCTGTTGTAGCCATTCCGGCAAGAATCGGAGAACTCGCCAGGCCTTACCTCATTAGTACCCAAAAAGATATCAAGATGACTTCAGCAGTAGGAACCATCCTGGTAGAACGTGTCTTTGACAGCCTGACCATATTGCTGGCATTTTTTATTGTGGTTTCATTCAGCCCGCTGCCGCCATGGCTGATCAAAACCAGCATAATTTTTCTTTTCATATCCTTGGCTTTTCTCAGTTTGATAACTTTATGTATCTATAAAAGGGATTACTCACTCAGAATATTAACCCCCTTTCTAAAAAAACTGCCCGGGGAAAGTTATCCTAAACTAATGGTGATGATCAATCATCTTATCGATGGATTCAAGATCATTTCCCACGGAAAGTTAATACTCTTTTTAGCCTTTTTATCTATATTGATATGGGTAATTGATGCCTCAGCCATATATGTTCTCTTTTTTGCTTTTGATATTGATCTGCCCCTGTCTGCTGCTTTCGTTTTGATGGTCATTATTATATTAGGTATTACAATACCAACAGCACCGGGATTTATAGGAAACTGGCATTTTTTTTGTGTACTTGGACTGACTTTATTTGGCATCCCCAAAACAGATGCGCTCACGTATGCCATAGTACTTCATTTTTTAAGTATCGGAATCATCGTTGTTCTGGGATTGATTTTTTTGCCATTTAACAAATTTTCATTCTTGGACATAAGACAGAAACTCAATTTCAAGAATAGCAGCTCTGACAATTTACATGAAGAGGAATTAATAAGATGAAAGCCAAAATTATGTTTCTATTTATTGTTCCTCTGTTTCTTTATATAATTCTGTTACCGGCTATGCCGTTAATGGAGCCTGATGAGGCCCGATACAGCGATATTCCAAGCCTGATGAACAGTACAGGAGATTATATCACCCCTCATTTACATCATGTAACCTATCTCGAAAAACCTCCTCTCTGTTATTGGGCAACAGCTCTGTCATTCAAAATATTCGGTGAAAACGCATTTTCATCAAGGCTTTTCGTGGGTCTCTGCGCCTGGGGATGTATTATTCTTGTATATTTTATGGGTATTTTCTTTGCCGGTGAAAGGACAGGATTATACTCAGCGGGAATTTTAAGCACATTTCTGTACCATTTTGCCATGGGAAGAATAAATATACTGGACATCCCCCTTGCTTTTTTCGTCTGCCTCGCCACCTGGGCAGGATATCGATATATCACAGGAGATTATCGGAAAAAGATTTGGGTTTATCTTCTATACATCGCCAGCGCCCTGGCCTTTCTGACAAAGGGTCTGATAGGTGTAGTGTTTCCCTTTGCCATACTGGTTCTGTGGCTCATCATTTGTAAGAAATGGCGTAATATCTTTCGGCTTTTTTCGCCGGGTGGAATGCTTATCTTCTTTGCCATATCATGTCCCTGGATCTTTCTTGTTCAGAAGGCAAATAAAGACTTCCTGTGGTTCTTTTTCATCCATGAACAGTTTCTGAGATATACAACAGACGTATGTCAAAAGGCTGGCCCATTTTATTATTATCTACCCATCATTATATTGGGCACACTTCCCTGGTGCGCGTTTTTATTTCAGGCAATAAGGGGAGTCTCAGGGAAAACAACTCGACTCTGGCAACAAGTTGACATACGTTTTCTCCTGACATGGGCAATTTTTGTTTTTCTATTCTTCTCTGTCTCTTCATCCAAACTGATACCCTATATTACACCTGTCTTCCTGCCCGTTGCAGTTCTTTTCGGTTATCTTTTCAATCTTTACGAAGATCAAGATAGCATCCCTGAAGAGAAAAATGGCAAATGGCTTTTAGTACATTTGCCGATTTTCTTTCAATCCCTATTGTTTATCACTGTGCTTGTTCTGCCACCCATGCTGAAAAACACAAGATTAGGCGGAAATCTTGTCCTCATGCAGTCCGGGAAGTGGTGGTTCCTTGTAATCCTCCCGATCTTTTTCCAAATCATGATTATGTTCCTGCCTGATTTGATTAAACGACGATGGAAAAGGGGCTGGTTCATGACCATTTACATTCTTTCCGCTCTATTTTTGGGTTCAATGGTCTTCCCCGCTTCTGATTTCTTAACACCATATAAATCTGCCTACCCTGTTTCACAGGCAATCAAACTCGTTATTCCCGCCGATGAAGAGTTGTTCCAATATGGTATTAATTTCTATGGAATTGATTTTTATGCGAAAATCAGAACTCCTGTTGTTGACGATTTTGGGGAATTGAGTTATGGTATCAACCATCTTCCATCTGCTGAAAAGAGTCGCTATTTTTTACATTCCGAAGATTTCGTAAAATTATGCAAAGAAAAAGGTGATATTTACTGTGTAACTCAATATAAAGAAAGACTCGAAAGACTGAAAAAGCAAATTCCAAACGTAGAGGTACTGTGGAGCAACGGCGCTTTTTATCTCCTGCGTCTGCGATGCTAAGGGACTGGGAATAAATAACTCATACACCCCGCTTGTTATTTTGCTTGCTTTCTGTGTTGTGTCAAAGCTTACATAACTCGTTATGCGCGCTTCAACATACCTTAAAAACAAACAAAATTACGGCGCAATCCGTATAACTTATTTATTCTTGATCTCTAAGTCCCTTAATTGTAAAGTTCGTGCAAAATTGGCAAAAGAATTTAGTAAGCGTTCACTGA
>JAGGSD010000336.1 GCA_021159265.1 Syntrophobacterales bacterium
TCGGATTTGTTTCGCATTTAGTGCTTCGAATTTCGAATTTCCAGTTTATCTGGGGTTAGGAGAAGTTGATATGAAAACAATATTACATTCGGATGAGGTCAAGAAACTTACTATTCTGGGTGAGAGAAAGGGATTCCTTACCTATGATGATGTCAATGATATGCTGCCATCCGATATTATATCTTCTGATGAGTTAGATAATATTATCATGCTTTTCGGAGAGAAAAATATAGACATTGTTGATACCGATAAGAATGACATCGCAGCTCTTAAAAAAGTTGACGAAAAACATGTAAAGACAAAAGAGGTTGTAAAAGAAGTACCTTCGTTCATTTCCGTTCTGGGTAAAACAGGAGACCCTGTAAAAATGTACCTGCGCGAGATGGGTCTTGTAAATCTTCTGAGTCGTGAAGGTGAAGTTGAAATAGCAAAAATAATTGAAGAGGGTGAAAAAGAAGTTATGGACATCCTTTTTAGACAACCGTTTTTTATTAGGAATGTTGTGGATATTGGAATAAAGTTGAGAAACGGTAGGGTAAAGATAAAGGATACTATTGATAACCTTGAAGATGAAGAAGGTTTTATCGAAGAAGACGCGCATAAAGAAAGGGTACAGAATCTCATCGATAAAATAGAAAAACTGGATAAGAAAAATGGATTCCTGAAAAATCAACTAAAAGAAAAAAATCTGGATGACCTTGAAAAAAAGAAAATCAAAACAAAAATTGAAAAGAATACAAAAAAGATTGTGAAATTGTGCAGAAATGTAAATTTCAGCAAAAAATATATCAATAGAGTGGTATTAGAATTCAAAATTGCCTTTATCGATGCGAAAAGAGCTGAGAGAGAACTTCAGGTTTGTAAAGAGGAAACAGGTATGTCTCTTAAAACACTGGCGGGACTCTTCTCTTGTATAAAGAAAAGTTCTAAGGAAAAGGAAGATGCTTTAAAGAAGAGCGGAATTTCCATTGATCAATTAAAAAAATACGAAAAGATCATTAAGAAAGCCCGGAAAGACAAAAAAAGAATAACATCTGAAATTGGCATATCGGTAAATAAGTTAACAAAGCTTATTTCTTCGATAGAGACAGGTGAAAAGAAGGTAGCCGCTGCGAAAAAGAAACTCATGGAAGCCAACCTGAGATTGGTTGTAAGTATAGCCAAAAAATATACTAATAGAGGGCTGCAGTTCCTTGATCTTGTTCAAGAAGGAAATATAGGATTAATGAAAGCTGTTGACAAATTCGAGTACCAAAGAGGTTATAAATTTTCTACCTATGCCACCTGGTGGATACGACAGGCCATAACAAGAGCAATAGCAGATCAGGCGAGAACGATAAGAATTCCCGTACACATGATTGAAACAATTAATAAACTCATCAGGACCTCCCGATATTTGGTACAGGAATTGGGCAGAGAGCCCAATTCGGAAGAAATCGCCGGGAAAATGGATTTTCCGCTGGAGAAGGTCAGGAAAGTGTTGAAAATTGCCAAGGAGCCTATATCTCTGGAAACACCTATAGGTGAAGAAGAAGATAGTTCTTTAGGTAATTTTATCGAAGATAAAAATATCATGTCTCCTTCAGAAGCCGCAGTCAATATGGATCTTGCGAAGCAGATGAGAAAAATATTGTCTACTTTAACACCAAGAGAAGAAAAGGTGCTAAGGATGCGTTTCGGCATCAGTGAAAGGGTAGATTTTGACATCGAAGAAAAGGAACAGGAAGAACTTCATGTCGTCACAATAAAGCAGGCCGAAGAAATGGAGAAGGCAGTCTTAGCAAAGTTAAGAGGATCATCAAGAAGAAGAGGATTTAAGAATAATATAAAATAGGGATCCCTTAAAATTAAGCTTGACAGCAATGGAAAAATCAAATAGATCGTTTAAAAAGGTGAAAAATTTAACGCTCAGTCGAACCGCAAAGGGAGGTTAAACCCTCCTCTGCCCATACAGTAAAACACAGATTGATGTTTGATACATGAGTAGTCGCGCTACATGTTACTTTGCATTATAATGCCGATGCGCCTGCCTGTGCGTGTCCGCGTTTGCCGTGCAGGCGGCACAGGCAGAAGCAGACAGGTCGGCATAAGAGGGTTTTTACGCAACCGTCAAGTATTATTGTGGTTGAACAAGCAGTGCTTATTGAGGCGTCATGAAGGAAAAATATATAACCGCATTTATCATTCCCACCTATTGTACCTACAAGTATTAATGCCTGCTGCCCGTTTTTCTTTTCAAGACGGTCAAGCAGGCTTTCAAGATATACCCGTTTATTTTCAATTTTTTCAATTAGTTTTATATCGCGCCATGCTATATGCTAATTTGCAGGTAGTGATACCTGCTGATTCATATTGATATGAGTGCGGGTCCCCAAAAAAATTACCGTTTGGAGGTCAAAATGAAAAAGAATATTCTTCTTGTTACATTAATCACAATTTTTCTGGCTGTATCTTTTATGTCGCTCGGTATTACCAGTGCTTGTGCAAAAGCAACTCAACTTACTTACAGCATCTTCTTTCCACCTGCCCACGACCAATGCAAAGCCGGTATGTCGTGGGCTCGCGAAATAGAAAAACGCACGAATGGAAGGGTAAAAATCACCGTCTTTCCGGGAGGAACTTTAACAAAGGCAAATCAGTGTTATGACGGTGTAGTTAAAGGAATATCAGATATAGGAATGTCTTGTTTCGCTTATACCAGGGGACGTTTCCCTATAATGGCGGCCGTCGATCTTCCTTACGGGTACCCCAACGGTCAGGTGGCAACACACGTAGCTAACGAATTTTACAATATAATCCGTCCAAAAGAACTTGACGCTGTCAAAGTTCTGTATTTACATGCACACGGACCAGGATTGCTTCATACGAAAAAACCCGTCAGAGACCTGGAGGATTTAAAAGGAATGAAGATACGATCCACCGGATTGAGCGCAAAAGTCACAAGAGCTCTGGGTGGTGTGCCCGTTGCAATGCCCCAGGGAGCAACTTACGAAGCTTTACAAAAAGGGGTGGTCG
Organism: Syntrophobacterales bacterium; assembly: GCA_021159265.1. Taxonomy (GTDB): domain Bacteria; phylum Desulfobacterota; class Syntrophia; order Syntrophales; family UBA6807; genus UBA3084. The sequence continues at coordinate 3,016 of JAGGSD010000336.1, forward strand.
AAGGCACCCTTACCCCCATAGAAACGCTCAAGGGATGGAAACAGGCAGAAGTTGTTAAATACACTACTGAATGTTCAAGTGTTGGTTACACCACTGCCATGTTTGTGGTCATGAATCTCAATAAATGGAACTCACTTCCAAAAAACATCCAGAAGATATTTGAAGAAACGAGTAGAGAATGGGTTGATGTTCACGGTAAAATATGGGATGAAGGCGATGCTGAAGGGCGTGATTACGCACTGAGTCTGGGAAATAAAATCATTCCACTGTCTGATAACGAAAATGATCGATGGGTGAAAGCCGTTGAACCGGTTATCGCCAATTATATAAAAGCTACAGACAAAAAAGGTCTCCCCGGGGGGAAAGCCGTTGCAGAAGTGAAGAAACTTATTCAAAAATACATTGCTATATATGGAAAGAAAAGGTAATTTTTTTTGCACCCCCTTTTCCAGCCTGTCCCTGAAAAGGGGGTTGCTCATTTAAGACATTTTACAATACTATATTCTGACAATGGTTCATTTTGAAAAATTAATTAATATTTTAGCTTACAGATTCAACTGGATAGCGGTCTTTGCTGTCGTAGTCATGATGATTCTCACATCTGCTGATGTAGTACTCCGCCTTTTTCGTCATCCTATCCCAGGCGCCTACGAAATAGTTGGATTGCTGGGAGCAGTTGTTATCGCCTTTTCGCTGGCATATACTTCCGCAGAAAGGGGACATATTGCCGTTGAGTTTCTTGTCCGGAAATTTCCACGAAAGGCACAATCATTCATCGCGATCGCTAACAATCTGATCGGCGCCGCTCTTTTCGGATTGATTGCATGGCAAAGCATCTTATATGCCTCCGATCTAAAGCAGAGCGGTGAGGTATCAATGACGATACAGATGCCTGTTTACCCCTTTGTTTATGGAATAGCCTTCGGTTGCGGTCTTCTCTGCCTTCTGTTGCTCACGGAATCATTTAAATCATTGAAGGGGACAGGGGGAAAGTGAGTCCAACAACCGTAGGTCTTATTGGCATCGCAGCCCTTTTTTTGCTTATATTCTCAAGAATGCCGGTCGGTTTCGTCATGGCAATAATCGGTTTTCTGGGCTTTGGTTACCTGGTTTCTTTCGATGCATCAATGAATCTCATTGCAAAAGATGTCTTCTCCGTTTTTAGCTCATACAACCTGACGGTCATACCCTTATTCGTCCTGATGGGGCAGATCGCCTATCATGCGGGGATAAGCGGCAGACTTTTTGATTCCGCTTACAAGTTTATAGGTCATCTGCCGGGAGGGCTGGCAATTGCCACGATAGGGGCATGTGCCGGTTTTGCCGCAATTTGCGGGTCTACCAACGCGACAGCGGCAACAATGGCAGCTGTGACACTCCCGGAAATGAGGAGGTACAATTACAAGCCCGAACTGGCCACGGGCGTCGTTGCCGCAGGCGGAAGTCTCGGCATTCTCATTCCGCCAAGTGTCATTTTTATCGTCTATGGAATCCTCACCGAACAATCCATCGGCAAACTCTTTATGGCGGGTATGTTACCCGGGTTACTCCTGACAATACTGTTCATCCTGACCATTATTATATGGACGAGTCTCAAGCCGGATCTGGGCCCCAGAGGTCCCAATGCCACCTTCAGGGAGAAAATGGCATCTCTTTCAGGACTCATAGAAACACTGATTCTGTTCCTGTTAGTAATGGGGGGGCTTTTTGTTGGTTTCTTCACTCCAACAGAAGCAGGAGCGGTTGGCGCCCTTGGCACGTTACTCCTCGCCATTACCAGACGTAACATAACATGGCATGGTTTTATCACTTCTCTTTTTGAAACGACAAGAATATCCTGCATGATTCTCGTTATTGTCGCGGGCGCTACAATCTTTGGACATTTTCTTGCCATATCAAGGATTCCTTTCGATATTGCAAACTGGATATCCGGATGTCAACTGCCACGTTATGCAATTATGTTCATGATTATCCTGCTGTATTTGATAGGAGGTTGTTTTATTGATGCTTTGGCGCTGGTTATGTTGACAATCCCTATCTTTTATCCTGTAGTTATGCACCTTGGATATGATCCTCTGTGGTTTGGAGTTATAATTGTGCTGGTAACGCAAATCGGGGTTATAACACCACCTGTGGGAATTAATGTCTACGTTGTTAGCGGCGTGGCAAGGGACGTGCCCCTGCATGTTATTTTCAAAGGAGTTGTGCCACTTCTCATTGCATTAATTGCAGGAACGCTACTCTTAATTCCTTTCCCGCAGATCGCGCTATTTCTCCCGGGGCTTATGAAATGATTTTTGGAGTATCGGCCATGGCCAGAATGAGAATAAAAATTATCATTTTTTTTCTCATTTTTCTAATAATCTGGGTTTCCCTTTCCGGATGCTGCCTCTTCCCACGGAAAGCGAAATACACAAGAAGACAACGATGGATGACCGTAACCGCCTATGATGCCGGGAAGAAGTCATGTGGCTGGAAGAGAAAATATGGATGCATCGGACCGCCTGTTTACGCTTATGGTCCATCGAAAGGAAAAAGGAAAAAGGTAGGAATTACCGCTGACGGGACAAAGGCAAAAAAGGGAACTATCGCGGCTGATATTAAATTCTATCCCTTCGGTACCAAAATGTATGTGCCCGGCTACGGGTGGGGAGAGGTCCACGATGCAGGTAGCGCCATAAAAGGGCCAGCTCGTATTGACGTCTTTTTTTCAAATCATAATGACGCTGTGGAGTGGGGAAAGAAACGTCTGAAAGTGACTATTTTAAGGCCAAAGAGATAAAGGCTCCTGAATACTTATTCCTTAAAAATCTGAACCCCGGGCACTTCTCTTTTTTTTACGATCAGTTGATAAACAAGGATGACGGCCCCAACAGTAATGGAGGTGTCCGCTACGTTGAATGCCGGCCAGTGATAGGACATTAGATGTAAGTCGAGAAAATCTATAACCTCTCCATAGCACACTCTGTCGATCAGATTTCCAACCGCGCCTCCTAAAATTAATGAAAGGGAAAAAGTGAAAAGCGGTTGTTCATCCTTCATATTTTTTATCAGCAGGAGGAGCAATACTATGGCGATGGCCGAGACCACGACAAAAAACAAAGATAGAAAAGCGTGAGAAGCATTAGCAAGGAAACCAAATGCCGCACCAGGATTTCTAATATAGGTAATACTAAAGAAACCGTCAATAACCGGGAAAGAATCGTGTAGTGACATGATTGAGCTTACATACAATTTTGTCCCCCGGTCCAGCAGGAGAATAATTATCAAGGTAATCGAAGAAATAATATATTTTCTCTTCAAATCCATTTCCTATAGCAAGACAACCGCAAGATCAAAGGTAAAGGGCTGAATAATTCCCGGATTAGTCCTTAGCCGTAATAATCTTTGCAAAAATGGTTTCAGCATGAGACTTCGGCGTGATCTCAGTCGAACCGTCGAACGGCAAAAGAATTTAACCTGACTGAACGAAGTGAAGAGTAAGGAGTAAGAAAATAATCCTTTAATCCTTAATCCTCTAATCCTTAATTAATCCCTGCTGATTGTTAATAAAGACTCTAATTATTAAAACTTTTTGGCCCCTGCTTGCCCGGGTTAGTCCCTTAATCGTAAAGTTCGTGCAAAATTGGCAAAAGAATTAAGAACAATCACGAAACCACGAAAAAAAGAAAGTGCGAAATTAAATTTTCTTTTTCGTGTTTTCGTACTTTTGTGTTTTCGTGATAAAAATATATCTTGTTTGGTTCCGGCTTGTTCGGGTTAGGGGGATTACAGGATTAATCCATAATCTTTTGCTGTAATCGCCTATTCAAGATTCCCGATACATCTTTGACAGATAGTTGGGTAATCGGGGCTGTTTCCCACGGTCATGCTGTAATGCCAGCATCTCTCACATTTCTGCCCATGGGCCTTTGCAACCCCTATTTTTAAACCTTCAAACTCGGTACTTTCATAGGGATTGTTGACTTTGTCTTCCTCAAGAACATTAACTTCGGACACAATAAACAGCGCCTTTATATCTTCCGCGTAGCGCTCCAAGAGTGACCTGAATTTTTCGGGAGCAAAAATATCGATGCGGCTGTCGAGAGAATGACCCACGACCTTTTCTTGTCTGGCTATCTCAATTGCTTTTGACACTTCACTTTTAATATGGATAAGGGTCCCCCATACCTCGCCAATGTCCTTATTCACGTAATCAGGATTCACATTGGGGAATAGCGTCATGTGAACACTTTCTTCCTTACCATCATAATCGGGTAAGTTTTCCCATATCTCTTCTGCAGTAAAAGTAAGAATGGGTGACAGCAGCCTTACCATGGCATCAAGAATAATATACATAGCGCTTTGAGCAGATTTTCTCTCCCGAGATTTTGATTTTGAAGTGTAAAGTCTATCTTTCAAAACATCAAGATAAAGAGCGCTCAGGTCAACAGTGCAATAGTTGTGAAGCGCATAAAAAACCACATGAAATTGGTAATTTTCATAGGCCGTTCTCACACGTCGGATAATCTCCTGAAGTCTGTTGAGCGCAGCCTTATCTATCTCATTCATTTCTTCATAAGGAACCATGTCTTTTTTGACGTCAAAATCATACAGGTTACCCAATATATATCTGCTTGTATTGCGAAGCCTTCTGTATGCCTCGATGAGGCGTTTTAATATCTCTTCTGATATTCTGATATCAACGGTGTAATCTTCAGCAGCCACCCAGAGCCTCAATATCTCCGCGCCATACTTATCAACCATTTTCTGGGGATCAATAACGTTACCCATTGATTTAGACATCTTTTTCCCGGCTCCATCGACAACGAAACCATGGGTCAGAACACTCTTATAGGGGGCCCTCCCACGCGTTCCAACGGACTCCAGGAGGGAAGAATGAAACCATCCTCTGTGCTGGTCGCTTCCTTCAAGATACATATCCGCAGGTGACTGGAGGTCTTCCCACTTTTCTGTATTTTCCAGCACCGCTGCGTGGCTGACACCGGAATCAAACCAGACATCAAGGATATTTGTTTCCTTTTTGAATTCTTTTCCCTGGCAGACCGGACATACTGTACCCTCCGGCAAGAGATCTTTTTCGTCTCTTTCATACCACACATCGGCGCCATGTTCTTTGATCAGAGCAGCAACATGATCCAACATTTCTTTCGTATACAGAACATTGTTGCACTGTTTGCAGTAAAATACTGTAATGGGCACTCCCCATACACGCTGTCTTGAAATACACCAGTCAGGTCTGTTCTTAATCATCCCGTATATTCGGTCACGGCCCCATGAGGGAACCCAGGAAACGCGGTCGATCGCTTCAAGCGCCTTCTTTCTCAATTCATTTTTTTCCATGGAAATAAACCACTGTTCCGTTGACCTGAAGATAATGGGATTCTTGCATCTCCAGCAGTGAGGATACTGATGTTTGATATTCACAAGTCCCAGGAGGGCGCCAACTTCCCTTAACTTTTCATTTACGGCATCATTGGCATCAAAAACAAATTGTCCCGCAAAATAATCAACATCTGGGGTGAAGTTGCCATCGTCATCAACGGGAGCATAAACATTCAAACCATACTCAAGCCCTATTTCATAATCCTCCTGACCGTGCCCCGGAGCGATATGGACACATCCCGTTCCAGCATCAAGAGTAACAAAAGGAGCCAGTATCAGCACACTTTCCCTGTCAATAAAGGGGTGTTTACATTTGAGTCCCTCTACAACCTTTCCATTGAATTTACTCAGAACTTCATATTTTTCATCCCTGTAACCGAAGGCATCCATACAATAATCGAGCAATTCTTCCGCAATGATTAAAACTTCACCTTTAACCTTTACGGCAATATAATCAAAATCTTCATGCAGGGCGATGGCAAGATTGGCGGGGATGGTCCAAGGAGTTGTTGTCCATATAACCACACTGACTTTTTCCCCGGCAAGTGCGGGAAGAATGGAAGATATATCGGATATCATGGGGAATTTAACATATATGGAAGGTGTGGTATGATCAGCATATTCTACCTCAGCCTCGGCCAGGGCAGTTTTACATGAGGCGCACCAGTAAACCGGTTTTTCCCCCTTGTATACATCGCCGCTCAACAAAAGCTTCCCGAGTTCTTTAACCGTCGTCGCCTCATAATCATAATCCATAGTGATGTAAGGATTACTCCAGTCACCAAACACCCCTAATCGTTTAAACTGCTTTCTCTGAATATCAAGGTATTCTTTAGCGTATTTACGGCAGAGTCTTCTTTTTTCTACCTGTGACAAACTGTACTGTTTTTCGCCCAGTTCTTTATCAACCTGATGTTCAATGGGAAGTCCATGACAATCCCACCCCGGAACATAGATAGCGTCAAAACCCATCATATTTTTTGATTTGATTACTATATCCTTGATAATTTTATTCAAAGCCGTGCCGAGATGTATATCTCCGTTAGCATATGGAGGGCCGTCATGGAGTATGTACGTCTTCCTTCCCTTTGATACTTCTCTTATCCTGTCATAGATGTGCATCCCTTCCCATTTTTTAAGCATCTCCGGCTCTTTTTTGGAAAGATTCGCCTTCATGGAAAAACTGGTTTTCGGTAGATTTAAGGTATCTTTATAATTCATATACATCTCCCAAAATTATATTATCAAAATAGACTAACATAATTTATGGATTATTGACAATGATTTATGTTTAAAAACGGGGTAATCGTTCACAGGTTCATGGTTCATGGTTCAGCGTTCAGGACAAAGGCAGCATTAAAGACCTGAAGTCCTCGTCAAAAATTCTCATTTTCGCAAATAATTGCCGATTTGGCTCCGGATTTTGTTTCAGGCCTGACGAAGCTGACGCTTTTCTCGTAAATACGCATCCCAA
>JAGGSD010000201.1 GCA_021159265.1 Syntrophobacterales bacterium
GCTTGTAATTACTGGATTCCCGCTTTCGCGGGAATGACAGATTAGTGAGTTTTTTGACTTTTTACGAATGCATCAAATTTTCTCGATTTTAAATCCCTCTAACTTAATCGCAACGGAACGCTGGAGAAGATCAATAGAAACAACAAAAAGATTCTTTTTTAAATCCGTTTTAAGCACAATACCTTCAATTTCTTTGAAGGCTCCATCTACAATACGGGCCCTTTCACCCACCTTCGGGTACAGACACGTTTGCATTTCCACTTCCGAATTTACTAAACGCTGTATGGCCTCTATCTGGGCATCGGGAACGGGTATAGGCTCATAACTATTCGGTTTCCCCAGCATCCTGACAACACCGTGAGTTTTAAGAACATCCAGCCTTTTTTCATTGGTTAAATCGAATAATTCCACAAAGAGATACCCTGAAAACATTGGCACCCTGATTTTTTTCCTTCTATCTTTTCTTTTGCTCCACACTTCTATCTTGGGAAGAAAGGTCTTTATATCTTTTTGAACGAGGCGGGTATAAACTTTATCTTCAAAGCGTGATCTTGTATGGACGGCATACCAGGGCATGTGCACTCCTCAAAATTGAGATTAGGGGATTAAAGGGATAAAGGATTAATTTTAATCCCCTAACCCGAACAAGCCGGAAAAGCTTGAGGCCAAATTTCCAATTTCTATTTTCTAATTTCGACGTTCAGTGAACGCTTACTAAATTCTTTTGCCATTTTTGCAAGAACTTTACAACTAACGACTAATCCTTTAATCCATAATCCTTGTTTTTACTCCTTCGACAATGATGTCATCCCCTTTTCTGTAAACTTTATCAAAGGTCAGGCCGATTGAATCATCCATTTTTTCAATCCCCAGATCGCCTATTGCTTCAATTCCTTTTCCCAGTATTTTCGGTGCTGTAATGACAACCATCCTGTCAAAGAGTCTTTCTTTCACAAATGAAGTGATAATTTTTGAGCCTCCTTCAACGAGAATTGAAGAAATTTCCCTTTTTCCGAGTTCAATCAAGAGCTTTTTCAGATCGACATGATTATTATCCCCTTCATCGATCACAATGATTTCAATACCTTCCTCTTTCAGAAGTGTCCGCTTTTCATCAACCGACCTGGAAGTTGTGGCAATGATGGTTTTTGAATCTTTCTGATTGCCAAAAATACGCGCATTCACCGGTATTTTCAAGAAAGGATCAACTACGATTCTGACAGGATTTCTTCCTCTTACAAGGCGAACGGTAAGCTCCGGATCATCTTTAAGAACTGTCCCCACACCCACGAGGACACCGTCGTGATGACTTCTCAACTTGTGGGCATATTTGAGAGATGGACCTGAACTGATCCATTTGGAACGACCTGTTGATGTTGCAATTCTTCCGTCAATGGTCTGTGCATATTTGAGGGTAATAAAGGGAATCCTTGTCTCGATAAACTTAAAATACTTTTCGTTTAACGCCCTGCATTTTTCCTCAAGAATTCCAACCGTTGTTTTGATCCCGTGATTTTCCAGGATTTCTATCCCTTTGCCGGAAACCAGAGGATTGGGATCGGTAGTTCCTATTACCACTTCCGATGCCTTTGCATCAATGATTCTTTCAACACAGGGAGGTGTTTTGCCATAATGACTGCATGGTTCTAAAGTTACATAAAGAGTAGCTCCCTCTATCGATTCAGAAGCATTATCAATGGCATTAATTTCCGCATGATTTTCCCCAAATCTCTTGTGATATCCCTCACCGATTATTTTCCCTTCTTTAACGATTACTGCCCCCACCATGGGATTAGGACTCGCCCACCCTTCCCCTTTTCCGGCAAGTTTCAGCGCCCTTTTCATAAAGAATTCATCCATGGCGGACACATAATTCCATTTCGATTATATAGACAAAACAAAATTTAAGGATAAAGGAACAAGATGCAAGGTAAAAGATGAAAGGAGGCTCACGTAATCCCTAAAACGGCAAAGCCGCAAATCCGAAATTCGAATATCAAAATACGAAACAAATCCGAATATCAAATAACAAATTTTCGAAACAGTTTTGAACATTCGAATTTAATGTTTTGATATTGTTTCGAATTTCGTACTTCGGATTTCGAATTTATTTTCCGCCAACATCTGCGCAAAAAACGCAGTTGTTGAGAATAAAGACTCTAATCCTTGATCCTTTATCCTTGATCCTTGTTTCTTGTTCCTTGTTCCTTGTTCCTCAGGTACTCATCAATCGCCCGGGCCGCTTTTCTGCCGGCGCCCATAGCAAGGATAACCGTTGCGGAGCCGGTTACTATATCGCCGCCGGCATAAACACCCTTGCGGCTGGTTTCACCCGTTTCACCCTTTGTGACAATATAATTCCACCGGTTTGTTTCCAGGCCAGGAGTCGTGGCGGCTATGACTGGGTTGGACATCGTCCCAACGGCAACCACAACCGTATCAACATCCATAACAAACTCGGAATCTTTTATCGGAACAGGTCTCCGTCTTCCCGATTCATCAGGTTCTCCCAGTTCCATCCGGATGCATTTCATCCCTGTAACCCAACCCTTCTCATTGCCTATATATTCCACCGGATTCGTAAGTAACTTAAACTGGACACCCTCATCCCTGGCATGATGAACTTCTTCAATCCTCGCCGGCATCTCAACTTCGGTGCGACGATATACAATATACGCATTCTCCGCGCCCAGCCTCAATGCCGTTCGCACAGAGTCCATGGCGACATTACCGCCGCCGATTACAGCCACGTTTTTACCATGAATTATGGGAGTATCATATTCCGGAAATCTGTATGCCTTCATCAGATTGGATCTGGTGAGATATTCATTGGCCGAATAGATACCGGAGAGATTTTCACCCGGTATATTCATGAAGACAGGGGCGCCGGCGCCAACTCCAAGGAAGACTGCATCAAATCCCTCGTCTAAAAGTTCGTCTACTGTTTTTACTCTCCCGACCACGGCATTTGTTACGATCTTTACACCCAATTTCTCAAGATAATCGACTTCCGCATCCACAATATTTTTTGGAAGACGAAACTCGGGAATACCGTAAATCAGAACACCCCCGGCCTTGTGAAGGGCCTCAAATACAGTAACATCATGACCAAGTTTTACCAGATCCCCCGCGATCGTCAATCCCGCAGGCCCGGCTCCCACCACTGCAACCTTTTTCCCTGTGGGTAAAGCTACCTCAGGGACCATTATATTCCCCGACTTACGTTCATAGTCGGCTGCAAAACGTTCCAGTCTGCCTATGGCGACAGAATCACCCTTTTTCCCTAGGATGCAGGCTTTTTCACACTGGTCCTCCTGAGGACAGACTCTCCCGCAAATAGCGGGAAGAGCGTTTGTTTCCTTCAGCTTGTGTGCAGCCCCAATAAAATCTTCTTCGGCAATCAACTTTATAAAGCCGGGTATATCCACATCGACGGGACATCCAGCCACGCACGTAGGTTTTTTACACTGTAAACATCTCTTTGCTTCTAAAACAGCCTGTTCTTTTGTATAACCAAGAGGTACCTCGTTAAAGTTCCGACTTCGAACCTTTGCATCCTGCTCCGGCATGCTCTGCCTTGGAATCTTTAATTTTTCCGCTTTCTTTTTCTTATCTGTCATTGTGTCTACACCTGTAATTTTCCATTGCTGTTTGTTCCTGATTATTGTATGTCTGAAGACGAGTCATCAAAAGACCGAAATCTACCTTATGACCATCAAATTCAGGACCGTCAACACAGGCAAATTTGGTCTTTCCTCCCACGGAAACACGACAGGCGCCACACATCCCGGTGGCATCCACCATGATTGGATTCAGACTTACGATCGTTTTTATACCATAGGGTCTTGTAACCTCGCAGAGAAATTTCATCATCGGGACAGGACCTATTGCAAAAACAATATCAATCTTTTCACCCGAATCGATCAGATTTTGCAGGACATTAGTTACAAAACCGTGGACACCATAACTTCCGTCATCTGTAGCTACTATAAGTTCCTCACTGATTGATCTTATCTCATCCTCGAGTATAAGAATATCCTTCGTCCTGGCGCCAATAATCGGAATTACCTTGTTACCAGCCTCCGCAAGAGCCTTGATAACGGGATAAGCAACACCAATGCCAACACCCCCGCCAACGCACACAGCCGTGCCAAAGTTTGCTATTTCCGTGGGATGTCCCAGGGGACCGAGTAAAGTGAACAGGCTGTCACCCTCGTTCATCTCCGCCAGACAGGTGGTAGTTTTCCCGACGACCTGAAAGATAAGGGTTATGGTTCCCTTTTCTACATCAGAGTCAACGATGGTCAAGGGAATTCTTTCGCCCTTCTCATCAACCATGAGCACGACAAACTGCCCGGCTTTTCTCTTTTCGGCTACATCGGGGGCTTCGATTACCATTCTGACCACATTTTCAGACAGATAGCCTTTTTCAGTTATTTTATTCAATCTCAAATCTCCTGTTTTTTTATTGTTACCCGCTAAAAAAACAGGGAGCCTCCCAAAGGCTCCCCTGCTGTTATTTTTAACTTTTTCCAATCTTCACAAAAGCAATCACATCATAAGAAAAACTTAATATTCCGGTGTCAGTTGATCCAGCTCGGCCAGGGAGAAGACAGGACCATCCTTACATACATATTTCTCGCCGACATTGCAACGGCCACATTTGCCTATACCGCATTTCATCCTCATTTCGAGGGAGGTATAAATGTTTTCCTTTGAGAAGCCCAGTTCAAAAAACACCGGAAGTGTAAAGCGAATCATAATGGGCGGACCACATATAATGGTAACAGCATTTTCAGAGGCTGGCCCTACCTCTTTGCAGACCGTGGGAACAAAACCCTCTCTTCCCGTCCAGGTTTCATCACCTTTGTCCACCGTTACATACATGTCGATATCGTCTCTCTTCTCCCAGCCGGCAAGTTCATCCTTGTAAATAAGAAGTCCGGGCTCTCGTGCGCCGTAAACAACCGTAATATTCCCAAATCTTGACCGGTTGTCTTCATGTAACATATAGTTGATCATCGATCTCAGGGTTGTAAAGGCGAAACCTCCACCGACAATAACGATGTTTTTCCCCTCTAAATAGTCGATTGGCCACGAATTGCCCAAGGGGCCTCTGACACCCATACGCGTACCCTCTTCAAGATTATGAAGGGCAGATGTCACAACCCCGGCCTTTTGCACGGTAAATTCGATATAGCCTTCCTGGGTAGGTGACGAGGCTATACCTATAGGTGATTCCCCCTTTCCTAAGATGGAAAGCTCGGCAAACTGCCCCGGCAGGTATTTAAAATTTTCTTCATCTTCCTTATTAACAAAAGCCAATCGAAAAGTCTTAATATCCTTTGTTGTTACTTCCGTTACTATTTTTACAACATCAACAGGCATGGGCATATATGGATTTTTCTGCATTCTTATCTCCTGAAACTATAATTTCGAAATGTCCGTAACAATCTTTCTTATATCTATGTTAACCGGACAATACCTCACACACCTGCCACAACCCACACAGGCAATCTCATCAAAGTTATCCACAAAATACTTAAATTTATGCATGAGCCTCTGCCTCCACCGCTGTTTTTGCGATGGCCTCGGATTGTGTCCGGAGGTTTCCTGTGTAAACAACCAGTACATACAGGAATCCCATGTCCTTATTCTCTTTCCGTCACTACCTTTTACCTCGTCACTGATATCAAAGCAGTGACAGGTAGGACAGAGATACGTGCAGGTCCCACAGGCAAGGCAGCTCTGGTGAATCGTATCCCAGAAGGGATGTTCAAAATTATCATCGAGCCATGGCTTTATCTCCTTGCCGGGAATGTGGGATTTTATTTCTTTCTCGGCACTTTCGGAGAGTTCTTTTTTCTTTTCATCCGCTGAACCATCGGCCGCAGGTAAATCTCCCATCCTTTCCAAGAGTTTTTCACCTTTCGGGGTTATAAACTCAGCCAGATAATTATCTCCCATATCGGTCAGCAATACATCGGCGCCCTCTTCCGACATGGGGTGACCTCCCACGGATGTACAGAAACATGTCGAATATGGAGGTTGAACACAGGCAAGGGAAACGATAATTGTTTTCTCCCTTTTATCTATGTAATAAGGATCTTTGTATTTCTCCTGGTCGAAGACCTTGTCAAGAAGGATAAAACTTCGTGCGTCGCAGGGACGTACTCCAAAAAGGATTGCCTCCCGTGCCTCTCCATCCTCTCCTGAAAGTTTTATTTCCCTTTCCGTTCTCATATATCTCATCATGGTTTCCGTCTGGGGAAAGAAGAAATTCTTGGGAGCATTTCTGGTATTGGAATACGCTACAAGAGGCTCCATACCCTCCTCCAGGACCTTAAAGAGAACATTGTCTTCGTCCTTTACTGGCGCATAAACCGGCATCTCTCCAGAAAGCTTGCTTATAATACCGTTCAAAGCATCCTTTTTTATTAATCTCTTTTCCATATCTTTCCTTGATTAATCAGTTATTGGTTTATATAAGCTCCAAGGACTTCAGCAACGGTCTCGGATCAACATTGTGCATCTTGAACCATGATTCCGGCCCTTTCAGACCCATTGCCAGGGCAAGGAGTTCCGTAAAATAAAATGCCGGAAGCCGCACATTTTCACTCGCCCTCGTGTCCAGATTAGCAAAACAGACAGGGCAGGCACAAACCAGACAATTGGCACCTGCCTCTCTTGCCATCCTCATCAACCTATCTACCAGATTAACAACTATTTCCGTCTTGCCCAGAGTCAAACTTCCACCACAGCACTCTGTTTTGTATGACCATGGTCTCGATTCTGCCCCGATGCTTTTCATAATGCCATCCATCATATATGGATTTTCGTAATCATCAAATTCGCATATTTCGGGGGGGCGCAGTAATAAGCATCCATAATATGAAACCGGTTTTAACCCTTCCAGTTTTTTCACCGCCAGTTCATTCAACTTTTCAAGGCCAATATCATTATATATAACATCGATGGGATTTCTGGTTGCAACGGTGCCATTATATTTCTTACCAATGATGTCTTCTATTTCTGCCTTTAATTTCTCATTCCCTTTGAGGTGATATTGTACTGACTTAAAACGGTTAAAACAGGCGGCACAGGGAACCATGATATCGAGGCCATCCGCCTCTGCCTTAACAATATTTCTCGCAGGAAGGGCAACGGACAATTTAAAATTCGTATTGTGAGCTGCACTGGCGCCACAACAGGACCAATCATCGATCTCTTTTAGCTCAATCCCCAAAGCCTTACTAACAGCCCTTGTTGACTGATCATATTCTTTTGCCGTAGCGTGAAGCGAACATCCCGGATAATATGAAACTTTCAACTATATCCTCCTAACCCAGATAAACTGGAAATTCGAAATTCGAAGCACTAAATGCGAAACAAATCCGAATTTCTAATATTCAAATGTTCAAAACATCAACGCCACAGAAGTGGCATTAACTCTATTGTAAAAAGTTTAACTCTTTCCCGTTTAGATATTTGTATTTTTGTCATTCGATATTGTTTCGAGTTTCGAAATTCGATATTCGAGTTTAAGTTTAGCAAGAACTTATCAGTCATAAAGAAATTCTTTTGCCAATTTTGCACGAACTTTACGATTAAGGGACTTAAGCATCTGTTAGGCAGTGAGGAATAAACTCATCACTTTAACTTTTTAGTTTCTTCGAATATTTTCCTTACCGATTTTATATCCTTTGTTTTTGGGGAAAAGAGAGAAAGCTTGCCTTTCATAAACATGCTCAAACCCATCTTCATATCGGAAAAATAATCACCTGATTTCAACTTGTAATTGACAATCATAAGGGGCTCATTAATACGTCCGCCCGATTTGACATTGGAAAGAAAGGCCTCATGGAATTTCAGTATATTTTTTTCCTTAACATCAACATCCGATTCTATGGCCATCTCCCTTAAGACATCCATCATCCGGGCAATATCAACCTCATTGGGACAACGTGTAACACATGTCTCGCAGGAAGCGCAAAGCCAGATGCTAGAACTGTTGAGAACCTTATCCCGCATTCCCATCTGAATCATTTTAATGATCTGGTCAGGGTTATATTCCATGGCAAACGCAATGGGACATCCCGCCGTACACTTCCGGCAGTGGTAACAACTCTGTATGGGAACTCCCCCTATCCTCTCGTTTACTTCTTCCAGAAAAGTTTGCATATTTTCTCCGTTAACTTTGCTCTTCGGGTTCGTAAATGAAGTCCTCTTTGTCTTCCATTAAATGCGTGCTCAGGAGAGGAGGATCATCAAGATCTGCTCCAGCTCTGTGATTAAATAATTCAAAGCCATCCTTGTCCAGTTTCTTCAGGAATTTTCTCAGATCAACACCCATGGGGCATACTTCAACACAGGACCCGCAATCGACACAACGTCCCACCATGTGAAACATTCTCATAATCTGGAATACCTGAGTGTCCGTCGGATCATCACCTACTCCGACCCAGCTGGGTTGACTCTGCTCAACAAAACAGACTTTGCAGTAACACGATGGACATGCATTGCGGCATGCATAACAGCGTATACACTTTTCCATCTCTTTGGTAAAATAGGCCCATCGCTCTTCAACAGACAATTTCTCGAATTTATTGACATCGTGATATTCCCTGTCAACGTCCATCGGCGGAGCTTCACTACCTATCATTATATCCGAAACAACAGGATTGTTAAAATGACAGTTAAGACAATTATCGGCAATAACATCCTTGAAAGGTATATCCTTATCACCACCGGCTGTTTTCACCGACATTTTATCCCCGTTGACGGAGACTTCCAATATCTCGTTATCATCTACAAGATTCGAAACCTTTCTCTTTGCCACATAACCGGTACAGGGAACACCGATAATGACGATTTCGTCCCTGCCATATTGCCTTTCCTGAAGATGAATTACCAGAGATCGCGTCGTACATCCCCTTGCCACAACACCGACAACCTTTTTCGTCTTATCCTCCGGTTTAACCCTCACCTGTGACTCTCTATGCTGATGGATGATATCGTGCACGTACTTTGCCAGATTTTGCGAACAGAAAGAATTCCAGACAAGCTTTCCGGTATCATCAGGATTTGTTATAAAGCAAGGTGACGTCTGAAGCGGAATGGTACCCTCTTCATACCCTACAATAACATCCACTTTCTTGTCAGCTAACAGTTTTTTTGCTTCTTCTCGTAGTTGCTTTTCCACATTTTCCACTGTTTCTGATTCCTCATTTGTTTTTAAAAAGTTAGTGCTTAGCTATTAGCTATCAGCTCAATTGGATCTGGATATGATATTTTTTCTTTATCTCGCTGATCCCTGTGTCCTGCTATATCTTCTTTACCAGTTTATTCGCCGGGCCAAGGGCCTTTACCCTTTCTGTTACTTTCGTTACAAGCTGAGCAAACTTATCTCCCTCAGATGCCGAAACCCAGGAAAACATTGTCCTGTCCTCGTCAATTCCTATGTATGCAAGAAAGTTCTTCAACATAGCAAACTTTCTCCTGGCGGATAAGTTACCGGTTATATAATGACATTCCCCCGGGTGGCAACCGGACACGAGCACGCCATCCGCCCCTTCCTGAAGGGCCTTCACTACATAAAAGGGATTTACTCTCCCTGAACATGGAACTCTTATGATCCTTACATTCGGCGGATACTGTATCCTGCTTATCCCTGCCAGATCTGCTCCCGTATAGGTACACCAGTTACAACAGAAAGCAACAATCTTAGGTTCCCAGTCTTCATTTGATTTATTTTCAGCCATATATTCTCCTACAACGACACACGATTAAGGCATTTAGAAAGCCATCCTAACCCGAACAAGCCGGAAAAGCTCGAAGCTGAAAGCCTGCAACCGTTCACGGCTTGAAATTGGA
>JAGGSD010000233.1 GCA_021159265.1 Syntrophobacterales bacterium
GAAATTCTTTTGCCATTTTTGCCTGTCTGCGTGCCTGCCTGTGCGTGTCCGCACGCAGACAGGCAACGCACAGGCAGGCAAGAATTTTACAACTAAGCGCCTAATGTCATGTCAAGTTTGCAATGACGCACAAGCCTTCGTCATTGCGAGGCCGAAGGCCGTGGCAATCTCTTGGATTATGCCAAGTTAGCTCATAGCAGCAGGAGATTGCTTCGCTTCGCTCGCAATGACACTCGAGACTTGACACGACACTAGTGAAATAGCGGTATTCTCACCCTCACCCCTACCCTCTCCCATCAAGGGAGAGGGAGTTTTTCGACTTTTTACGAAACTGTTATAATACGTTACGGTATAAATATTGCTTGAGACTGGTTGGAAACAAAAAATGTGAACCCGTTCCTAATGAGGCACAAGGAACAAATTTAGTAACCGTTCACGGCTTGAAACTTGAAATTGGAAAGTAGAAATTGGGGAGAACAGTACAAAAATATGAAGGCCAATTTCCAATTTCTATTTTCTAATTTCGACGTTCAGTGAACGGTTACCGAATTTTTTACCTTTTACCTTGCACCTTGAACCTTGGACTATGGCATTGACAAAAAAATGATCGAAAAACACTGGAACAGTAAAATTATTACATCATTATTATATATAGTTATTTCAGTGTTTGTGATCATTGAGCTTTTTCTTAATCTGACCCCTCCCATATCCCGTGATGCCCTTATACACCACTTGGCAATTCCAAAGCTTTGGTTAATGCATGGAGGGTTTTACGAAATGCCCTGGGCAAGTTTTTCCTATTATCCCATGAATATCGACCTTCTTTATCTTGTCCCCCTTTATTTTAAAAACGATATAGCGCCGAAATTTATCCATTTTGCCTTTGGTTTCGGCATCGGCTTGCTGGTATATCGATATCTCGGAAAAAGGTTCGGCAGAAACTGGGGGCTCCTCGGTTTCCTGATTTTTTTCAGCACACCCGTTGTTGTCCGCCTGTCAACGACCGCCTATGTGGATCTTGGAATGGTCTTTTTCACAACGGCGAGTGTTCTTGCGTGGATAAAGTGGCAGGATGAAGATTACAAATATGCGAAATGGTTAGTTCTCTCAGCCGTTTGTATGGGGCTGGCGGCAGGGTCTAAATATAACGCCCTGATCGCGTGGTTTTTTTTAAACCTCATGGTGGTCTTTTATTATTCGAGGGATACTAAAAAGGGGCTGCAGCCGGTAAAATATGGCGTCATTTTTTTTGTTATTACTCTTCTTGTTGTATCGCCCTGGTTTATTAAAAACTATATACAGACGGGAAATCCCCTCTTTCCCCTTTTTGATCATTTTTTCAGATTCTTTCATCACGCAGGCCGGGCGGGCGGCGCCGCAGCGGTGACTGCCGACAGTAACTGGGCTTCCAGTATTTTCCAGAGAAGGGGTATCATGTTTGGAGAAGGCTTTTGGGAGACCTTTTTCGTTCCGTTACGGATATTTTTCCAAGGCAAAGATAGCTCCCCTCAGTATTTTGACGGCGTCCTGAATCCGATTCTCATCGTGATGCTGCCCTTTGCATTTCTGAAGAGGGATTATAGCCGTGACAAAACATTTTTCCTGTTATTTTCAGCCTTTTTCCTCCTCATGGCCTGTTTTCTCACAATCATACGTGTCAGATACATTATGCCGATCATTCCTTTCATGGCAATTCTGAGTGTGATGGGAATCAGGAATCTTGTCGGATGGGCAGACAGGCTGTCCAGACCCGCCGGACACATCTGCATCATTATCATATCTTCTATAACAGTAATCCTGATTGCCTTTAATTTTCTGTACCTGAAAGATTATTTTAATACTATAAAACCCGCAAGATACGTTTTCCATCATGAAACAAGAGACGAGTTTCTGACCCGCAATATAGGAAGTTATCCGGCGGTGAAATATATCAACGAAAACCTGCCCGATGACGCCAGAATATTTTTTATGTTCCTGGGCAGGCGGGGCTACTATCTTGACAGATCATACCATTATGATTCGTCTTTCGGGATGAAGACCATAACCGGCATGGTCAAAGCGTCAAAGGATAGACACGATTTTCACGCATATTTAAAATCCCTGGAATGTACACATATCCTGATAAGGACCCAACTGTTCAATAAATATCTGCGGGACAACTTTTCAGAGGGGGCGATTGGGCGTTTCCTGCATCTCGCGAAAGAATACTGGAGACCTGTTTATACGTCAAACGGGTATGCCGTAATGGAAGTAAAGAAATGATGGCTTTTCTCATCTTGAGTGGGTAATTTTCAATTCCCTCTCCCCTTGTGGGAGAGGGTTAGGGTGAGGGGTAATTAAAGATTGAGCGGTAACGCTACTATTATTGCTAGAAATCTCAGAAAGAGATTTACTGATGCGGAGAAGTTATTATGGCGATATTTAAGAGCAAAACAGTTAGAAGGATTTAAATTCAGGAGACAACAGCCAATTGGCAATTATATAGTAGATTTTGTCTGCTTTGAAAAAGGTGTTGTAGTTGAAGTAGATGGTGGGCAGCATGCAGTAGAAAGAGAGAAAGATAAAGAAAGAGATAAATGGCTTAAGGAACAGGATTTAAAAGTTTTAAGATTTTGGAACAATGAAGTATTAACAAACATAGAAGGGGTATTAGAGGTAATAAGAGAGCATTGTTTGTCTCACCCTCCCCTAACCCCTCCCATCAAAGGGAGGGGAAAAGAAAGAGGTTCCCTCCAAGGGGGCTGAACTTACCCACTTGAAAAAAGAAAGAGCCGAAATGATAACAAAAGATAGCGATTTTAAATTGAGCACAAGGTGTCAATTTCCTGACGGCAATAGGTATATATTTGTCTTAATTACCCTGTTTGTGTTTCTGCTTATTATTTATGGGAACAGTTTACATGGGGAATGGCATTTTGATGATAAGTTAAATATTCTGCAAAACGCCAACGTCCATTTAAAAGACCTGTCCTGGCCGGATATTAATGATACTTTTTATTTTAGAGGAAGGTTTTTAAGACCCGTTTCATATTTCAGTTTTGCCTTGAATTATTATTTTGGCGGACTGAATGTATTCGGCTATCATCTGGTTAATCTGGTCATCCATTATATAAGCGCCATTTTTTTGTTTCTCTTTATTTATAATACCTTAAAACTTCCCATTCTAAGAGATCGTTATGGGGCAGACGCTTACTCTATCTCCCTATTGTCAACCTTTATCTGGGCGATAAGTCCCGTTCAGGTACTTGCCGTAAGTTACATTGTCCAGCGAATGGCGAGCATGGCGGGGATGTTTTATATTATGGCCATGTATTTTTATCTCAAGGGAAGGACTTCTAATGATTTATGGAAAGGCCTGGTATTTTTTGTCTTATGCGCCCTTTCCGCTCTTCTGTCTTTCGGCTGCAAGCAGAACACCGCCATGTTGCCGGTAAGCCTGTTTCTTTTTGACTTTTTCCTCATCCAGGGTGTGACAGGAGAAACCATCAAAAAAAATATGAAGATTGCTGTTATTCCCCTCCTTATACTTTTCGCACTTGGCGCCTTCTATACAAATATATTATCCATTACAGCAGGTTACAATGACAGGCCGTTCACCCTTGCGGAGAGACTCCTGACTGAACCAAGGGTGATAATATTTTATATTTCACTTCTGCTTTACCCTGTCCATTCGCACTTTACCTTGCTTCATGATATTTATATTTCACGTTCACTGTTCGATCCGTGGACTACCCTGCCCGCGATTTTGCTGATTGCGCTGATTGTTGGTTATGCCATATACGCAACCCGCAAAAGGCCGCTTATTTCTTTCTGCATCATTTTTTTCTTTTTAAACCATTTGATTGAAGGCTCCATCATCCCGCTGGAACTTATCTATGAACATCGAAACTATATTCCGTCGATGCTCTTTTTTGTTCCTGTGGCAATCCTGATACTGAAGGCGCTTGATTATTTATCCTACAGGAAATACATCCAGATTTTTCTGGTTCTTGGGATAGCTTTTTTATTGTATGATATGGGTCATACGGTTCACGCGCGTAATGAAATATTAAAAACAGATCTGAGTTTATGGACAGATAATGTGAATAAATATCCAGATTTAAGCCGGCCACACAATAACCTTGGTTGTGTGTACTTTAACAAGGGGCTTCGATTCGAGACTTTTCAGGAGTTCAACAAGGCAACACAATTAAACAGATACATGAAACTGGGCAATGCGGCAGTTTTTCATTTTAATTTTGGTCAGTTTTTCCAAACAATAAGAAGAGATGACCTGGCCCTCGCTCAATTCAAAAAGGCCTTCTCAATCCGCCCGGATTATGCTCCGGCTTTATTTGGCATAGCCATGGTAGAACTGAAAAAAGGAAATACAGAAGAGGCCTACGTGCATACCATTAAGGCTCTGGAAATCAATCCCCACAGCGCCAGACAGCATAGACTTTTAAGTCTTATCTTATTGAGACTCGGCCGCCTTGAGGCCGCCTTAAAGGAGTCTCAAGAGACGCTGGAACTGAATTCCGAAGATACTCTTCCAGTTGCTGTTATTGCAGAAGTTTTTCGTAGAAAGGGGGAGAACAAAAAAGCAATTCATTACTGGAAAACATTTTTGGAAAAATCTCCGCGAAGCGTAGAAGCCCATCTCGCTCTGATCGAACTATATTCTTTAACAGGACAGGACAGTCTGTTAAATAAAACTATCAGCCGGTTAATGAATTTAAAAGGGAATAAAAATATCAGGGATTTTGTTTGCGAAAGCACAAAAGATACAAGATTATTTCCATATATTCCTAATACGGAGAGAGTACTGGCCATAATAAAAGATAATTTTGCAGATGATAATTATTGACATCTTGCTGTTTTCATATAACCATACGCAATCATATAACAATCAAGTATTATCTAATGGGTGACTGTTAAATGTATAGAAACAAATCAATCTGTGTTGTTGTCCCTGCTTATAATGAAGAAACACAAATTTCCAGAGTAATCGAAACCATGCCGGATTACGTTGATCAAATTGTCATTGTTGATGATGTCAGCAAGGACGAAACCGTAAAAGTGATAGAGCAGCACCGGCAGGCAAACGAAAAAATCGTTGTTATTAAACATGAAACAAATCAAGGCGTGGGAGGCGCCATTGGAACAGGTTATAGGTGGGCGAGGGACAATGATTTTGACATAGCCGTTGTAATGGCGGGTGATGGTCAAATGGATCCTGATGACCTGCCGGCACTGCTTGACCCTGTCGTGGAAGATAAGGTGGACTGCTCCAAGGGAAACAGGCTTTTTACCGGTGAAGCTTATAAAAAAATTCCAAGGATCAGGTACTTCGGAAATGCCTTTCTTTCATTTTTGACCAAAGTCGCGTCGGGTTACTGGCATGTCGCAGATTCTCAGTCAGGATATTTCGTGATCAACAGGAAAGTGCTTCACACTATTGATTGGGAAAAGATGTATAAACGTTACGGGCAACCCAACGATCTTCTGGTACGGCTTAATGTCTATAGTTTCAGAATAACTGATGTGCCTACTCGGCCTGTATATAACATCGGAGAAAAATCCGGGATAAAAATAGGCAGAGTTGTATTTACTATCAGTTGGTTGTTGATAAGGATGTTTCTTTGGAGAATGAAGGAAAAATATATTATTCGCGATTTTCATCCTTTGATTCTGTTTTATGCTCTTGGCGGATTCTTTTCTTTATTAACACTTTTATTGTTTGCCAGATTATTTTTTTATTGGTTTGTCACAGGTCATATCCCACCGATAAACGCGCTAGCCGCAATGTTTTCATTTACAAGCGCCAGCATGTTCACTCTTTTCGGGATGTGGTTTGATATGGAGTATAATAAAGATTTAAAAGATCGATGATTGTAATAATCTTCAAGCCCTTTCAAAGACCTCAATCCTTTTTGGCCTAATCTTTGCTTTTTCAGCAGATATACATTTTAAAAAAAATCCTTGACAAAGTTGTTTTTTATGTTATGAGTAGATTGACTACTCATAATAAGGTCAATCATGGAGAATCTATTTGCAGGACTCATAGCCTCGAAGACAAGGATCAAGCTGTTGATCCGTTTCTTTTTTAACCCGGATGCCAGGTCATATCTGAGAGAACTTGCCAAGGAGTTCAATGTTTCGACTAATTCGGTCCGGGAAGAGCTCAACCAGCTTACAAAAACAAAACTTCTCAAATCCGAAAGAGACGGCCGCCAGGTCTATTATTCTGCGGAGACGAGTCATCCGCTATTCCCAGAGCTCAAATCCATGGTGAGCAAAGTAATGGGCATTGACCAGGTTATTGACGGTATCGTCAACAGGCTGGGCGACCTTGAAGAAGCTTATCTGATTGATGATTACGCGGAAGGTAAAGATACGGGCATTATTGATCTTTTATTGGTGGGGAATATTGATCAATATCACCTCAATGATCTGAGTAGAAAAACAGAACGATATATTAAACGGAAAATACGCTCTCTCGTATTGAGCAGAGATGAGTACAAGAACCTTTTACCGGAATTGAAAAAACGTCCACGCGTGTTGGTCTGGACGGCAAAGAAAAAATAGGCTTTTCAGAACATAAAAACTGACGGCTTTGTCAAAGGTTATAAAACTCCCTCTCCCTTGATGGGAGAGGGCAGGGGTGAGGGTGATCCACCCTGGAATTTATCATAATGCATGATGTTTCAGTAAGTTACGTTTGATTTGTTATGTAACCGAAGGGGCGGAGTTGAATCTTCAAACTAAAACCGCTGTTGCTTTTAAAACATGTATCGTAAAAACCGGAGAATAAAAACATGGCTGACATAAATACAAAAAAAATCACATCCGTCGCAGTTATCGGGTCCGGATACTGGGGTAAGAACCTTGTGCGCAATTTCCACCAGCTGGGTGCCTTAAAACTGATATGCGATAAGAGCAAAGCCACCATTGATCAGTTCAGAAAGCAGTACACTGATGTTGAAACCTGTTTGAACTTGAAAGAAGTGTTGGGTCGTAAAGATATCAAGGCTGTAATAATTGCCACACCTGCCGAATCCCATTTTTCAGTAGTGCGTGAAGCTCTTTCAGCGGGAAAACATGTTTTTGTGGAGAAGCCTCTCGCCTTGACCGAAACAGAAGGACAGAATCTGGTCGAACTGGCAGAGCGTAATGAACTGATTTTGATGGTTGGGCACATTCTCCAATATCATCCTGCGGTTATAAAGCTGAGAGAACTCATCAACTCCGGCGAGTTGGGCAAGATCCAGTATCTTTATTCCAATCGTCTTAATATCGGCAAGATCAGGAACGAAGAAAATATCCTGTGGAGTTTTGCGCCGCACGATATTTCCGTAATTCTTATGTTATTAGGAGAAATGCCTGATACTGTCTATGCCACAGGCGGCAGCTACCTGCAGCAGAGGATTCCCGATACGACTCTTACCACAATGGATTTTCCGAGCGGCGTCAAGGCCCATATTTTCGTTTCCTGGCTGCATCCATACAAGGAACAAAAACTTGTAGTGGTGGGAGATAAAAAAATGGCTGTCTTTGATGACGTGAGCGAAGAAAAATTACTGCTCTATCCCCACAGGATCGATTGGCTGGACCGGATTCCCGTTGCTTCGAAAGAAGAAGCGGAAGTAGTTTCGCTTAATATGGAAGAACCACTGAAGGCGGAGTGTATGCACTTTCTGAAGTGCCTTGAAAACGAGCAACAACCGAGAACTGATGGCCGGGAAGGCCTTCGAGTGTTGAGGATTCTTCATGCATCCCAGGCATCACTGGACGATAACGGAAGTAACATTCACCTTGGTTCGCCCTTAAAGGCAGGAGGGGAAAGACAGGCGGCAGTTTCTTCTCGAACATTTGTCGGTTATGATGGCGTTGCAAAAAACTGCTTCATTCATGAATCCGCATATCTCGATGCCGAAGTGGAAATCGGCGAGAACACAAAGATCTGGCACTTTTCCCACATACTTTCCGGTTCGCGTATAGGCAGAAACTGCAATATAGGCCAGAATGTGGTTGTCGGTCCCGATGTAGCTATTGGGAATGGCTGTAAAATCCAGAACAATGTTTCAATATACAAGGGTGTTACCCTCGAAGATCATGTTTTTTGTGGGCCATCCATGGTTTTTACCAATATTTACAATCCCCGATCAGAAATACCCAGGATGGATGAAGTGCGCCGGACTCTGGTCAAACATGGTGCTACCATAGGAGCCAACGCTACCATCGTTTGCGGTACAACCATAGGATGTTATGCCTTTATAGGCGCGGGTGCCGTCGTTATCAGAGATATTCCGGATTATGCTCTGGTGGCCGGGAATCCGGCCCGGCAAATCGGATGGATGTGCAAATGTGGGGAACGTCTTTCTGAGCAACTTGAATGCTCATCCTGCGGCAGGAAATTTGAGATGATCAGACAGCAGATCAAAGAAAAAAGGACTGTATCGTGAAAGTCGTCAGTGTTGTAGGGGCTCGTCCTCAGTTTATTAAAGCCTCGCCTGTCAGTAACGCTCTTCGACAAGCAGATCACCAGGAATTTATAATTCATACGGGGCAACACTATGATTATGAAATGTCCCGTGTCTTTTTTGACGAAATGGAGTTGCCGGAGCCGGATGTAAACCTGGAAGTGGGATCAGGATCCCATGCTAAACAGACAGGTGAAATGCTGATACAAATCGAGAATATTCTCATAGCTGAAAAACCGGATTGGGCGCTGGTTTATGGAGATACAAATTCCACACTGGCCGGCGCTCTTGCAGCAGTGAAGTTGCATATACCTGTTGCGCATGTAGAGGCGGGACTGCGTTCATTTAACAGGGAAATGCCGGAGGAACATAATCGTGTGCTGACGGATCATATATCGGACCTTCTTTTCTGCCCCACTAAAACCGCTGTCGGTAATCTCATAAATGAAGGCTTCAAGAATATCGCCGGCGATGGAAATCTTATAGAATCAACAAACTCCAGGTCTCTTGATTCTTTTCCCTTGATCCTTGATCCTTACTCCTCACCCCTGATTGCGAATGTGGGTGATGTCATGTACGATTCCATTCTTCATAATATCAAGCTGGCTGAGAGAAATTCTCGTGTATTGGATAGATTGAAAATAAAACCCAAGAATTATGTACTGGCCACCGTGCATCGGGCAGAGAATACTGATTACCCTGAGCGGTTAATGTCCATTTTTGAAGCATTTACGCAAATCGCTCAAGATGACATTCCTGTTATAATTCCATTGCATCCTCGAACAAGACAATGCCTGAGCAATTCAAAATTCAAAATAGATGGCTTCGTAAAAACTCCCTCTCCCTTGATGGGAGAGGGTAGGGGTGAGGGTGAGGGTGGGGGTGAGAAAACCCCATTAAGAATCATTGACCCTGTTTCCTATCTTGACATGCTCATGCTTGAGCAGAATGCAAACGCCATTCTTACCGACTCCGGCGGCATGCAAAAAGAGGCATACTTCTTAGGAGTGCCCTGTGTAACTTTAAGGACGGAAACAGAATGGGTGGAGACTGTGGAGACAGGCTGGAATGTAATAGCCGGCGCAGACAGGGGAAAGATCGTTGAGGCAGTCAGGTGTTTCAAATCGGGAAGCCCGCGCCCGGAACTCTATGGGGATGGCAGGGCAAGCCAGAAGATTGTGGAAATTTTAACAATGCTGACATGCTGAGCCAACATTCTTTATGTTGGCATTGCTAAAAAATGAAAAGCCGAAGAAACTAATATATCAAAAGTGTAGCTCTGGCTCCTATGTCTCCCGCAGATCCTCCAACTATTTCCTGCTTGACAAGAATGAGGCTGTAAAATTACAATACTTTTTTGTT
>JAGGSD010000061.1 GCA_021159265.1 Syntrophobacterales bacterium
CCTTAACCCTGAACGCTGAACCATGAACCTGTGAACGGTTACATATTTTTATAAAGATATTGAGTTTTTCTTTTTCGTTTTCTATAATAAGCGATCCAAATGTTATGGACGCTGCGGGCGCCGTAACAAAAAATGTTGCGATGCAAGATCCAGCGTCCCTGTTCTGAGAAAGAGACGACACAAGTGACTGAAGTTAAAATACATGTTGGCAAAAGAAATAAGGCTGGTATTATTTGCCCTCAATGCGGCAAACATACAGAAATTGATACGTCCAGATATCAAGGGAAAACTGAAGAGCACAAGATGAATTTTACCTGCGATTGCGGGTTTACCTTTGAGGTGTCCTTAAATTTCAGAGAATATTACCGTAAAGAAACCCATCTTTATGGACACTGTGACATTGCTGGTTACAGGGATCCTGTAGAAATAATTGTTGAGAATCTTTCAACAAAAGGCGTAGGCTTTACGACGGGAATTCCGGTTAATGTATCAGAGGGTGATATGATCGAAGTGGAATTCATTCTGAATGATAAAAAGAGATCACTTATTCGTAGAACAGTTATCGTACGGCGAATTATCAATAATTATATTGCCGCTGAATTTCATGACATGAAGAAGTGGGATAAAGACCTGGGCTTTTACTTGATGCCTTAATTTACCTCACAATAACGGACCGGACATACTTTTCTATTTTTTTCTTGAATTGATCAAATTCCTCATCAGAATAAGTCTTTTCATCCATAAATTTTGGATTCACTGTCTTTGTGGGAATAAATTTCTGCAGGATGTACAGTCGCGTATTTTTTACAAGCTCGCTAATTGATAGTAAATCTTTTTCGTTTAATTGAGATTTTACAATGGTTGTGCGAAACTCATACGGTACCCTGGATTTCTTTATGAGTTTAATACTCTGTTTGATGAGATCGGGATTTGTTTTGGACATGGTTATCTTCTGATATTTTTCCAGAGGCGCTTTTACGTCCATCGCCACATAATCAATGAGTTTATCTTCGATTAACGTCTTCAGGGTTTCGGGATGCGACCCGTTTGTGTCAATCTTAATGAGGTAACCCATGGTTTTTATCTTTTTGATAAAATCTATAAGGTCGGGCTGCAATGTTGGCTCCCCTCCCGTAATGCTTACGGCATCAAGCTTTCCCTTCCGTTTTTTCAGAAAGGCAAATATTTCTTCTTCGGGTATGCATTCCTCATAGAGATCCGGATCTGCCAGTTCCGGGTTGTGGCAGTAAGGGCATCTGAAATTGCACCCCTGCGTGAATACGATAGCACATATTTCCCCGGGATAGTCTATTAAAGAAAATTTTTGCAGTCCCCCGATTTTCATGATTTATACCTCAAACACCTTTCGCATTTTAAATTCTTCTTTCTTTCCCTTGTTCCACTGATTCACCGGTCGCAGATAACCTACAATGCGGGAATAAATTTCGCAGGGTTCATCGCATTTGGGGCACCTTTCATGCTCTCCTCTTATGTATCCATGGGTAGGGCAGACACTGAACGTGGGGGTGAAAGTAAAGTATGGAAGCTGGTACTTTTCACATATTTTGCGTACCAGTACCTTGATAGCCAAAGGATTATCAACTTGCTCACCCGCATACATGTGAAAAACTGTACCTCCCGTATATCGCGTCTGGATATCGTCCTGAAGATCAAGGGCCTCAAAAATATCATCTGTATAATTAACAGGAAGCTGTGTGGAATTTGTATAAAATGCCTGGACGTCATCTTTGTTAAATCCGTTATTGGTGGCGCTGATAATATCGGGATATCTTTTCTTGTCAGCTTTTGCCAGGCTGTAGGATGTTCCTTCAGCAGGTGTTGCTTCGAGATTGTAATTGTTTCCTGTCTCCTTCTGATATTTGATTAATTCATTTCTCATGAAGTCGAGAACCCTTTTGGTAAATTCATGGCCTTCCTGATCTCCTAATGTTTTGCCCATAAAATTCAAACATGCCTCATTCATGCCCAAAAGGCCAATCGTCGAGAAGTGGTTCTTCCAGTATTCACCGAAACGATCCTTTATCCCTCGCAGATAGTATTTTGTATATGGATAAAGATTTCCGTCGGTATATCTTTCCAGGACCTTTCTCTTTATCTCAAGGCTTTGTTTTGCCAAATCCATGAGTTTCCTCAACCGCTCCATGAATTCATCTTCCGTTTTGGAAAGGTAACCGATTCTGGGCATGTTGAGGGTTACTACTCCGATAGATCCGGTGAGTGGATTTGACCCGAAAAGTCCCCCTCCTCTCATTTCCAGTTCTCTATTATCAATGCGAAGTCTGCAACACATGCTCCGTGCATCTTCGGGATTCATGTCTGAGTTAATGAAATTCGAAAAGTAGGGTACGCCGTATTTGGACGTCATTTCCCAGAGGTTGTTGAGATTGGTATTGTCCCAGTCAAAATCTTTTGTAATATTGTATGTGGGAATGGGAAATGTAAAAACCCTTCCCTTAGCGTCACCGGCGGCCATTACCTCTAAAAAGGCTTTGTTGAATGTATCCATTTCTTTTTGAAATTCCCGATATGTTTCCTTCATGGGCTTGCCGCCGATAACAACATTTTGGTCGGCGTAATATGAGGGCACCGTTATATCAAAAGTTACATTGGTAAACGGCGTCTGAAAACCCACCCGTGTCGGAACATTAATATTAAATATGAATTCCTGCAGGGCCTGCCTCACATCATTGAAATTCAGTTTGTCATACCTGATAAATGGAGCCATGAGGGTATCGAAATTTGAGAAGGCCTGAGCGCCCGCTGCTTCTCCCTGAAGTGTGTAAAAGAAGTTGACCATTTGTCCCAATGCGCTCCGCAGGTGCTTTGCCGGCTTACTCTCCACTTTGCCGGAGACTCCCTTAAATCCCTCGATAAGCAAGTCGTACAGGTCCCATCCCACACAGTAAACGGAGAGGAGACTTAGGTCATGTATATGAAAATCGCCATCCGCCTGGGCTTTTTTGATTTCCGGCGGGTATATTTCGTTAAGCCAGTAAACCTTGCTGACTTCAGAAGAAATATAATTGTTCAATCCCTGGAGAGAATAATCCATGTTGCTGTTTTCGTTGATTTTCCAATCTGACTTTTTTAGATATTGATCCACAAGATCAACTTCCATGTTATTAGCAATCTCCCGTAACCTGGCGTGCTGATCTCGATAAATGATGTATCTTCTGGCTGTCCTGCGATAGGGGGAAGATAAGAGGATTTCTTCAACAATGTCCTGAATTTGTTCTACCGTCATGATTTTGTCATCAAACAGTTTTTCTGCAAGATTCAGAACTTTTATTGTTAATTTATGGGCGCCTTCGCTGTTAAACTCGTTGGTTGCTTCCCCCGCTTTTGCTATGGCGTTTGTAATCTTGGAAGCATCAAACTTTACATAACGGCCATCTCTTTTTCTTATTTTCTTATGCATAACATTCTTTCTCCATTTAGATCCTGTAATATAATAAAATAACACAAAATATTGTATATGCGTTCTAAACAGGCACTATATGTAGACACAAAACTCTATCAAAAGCAAGGGATTTTTTCCCCGAAGCCAATTTTGACTGTTTCGTAAAAAGTTCTGCTATGCCCCGACGAGTCGGGACATTATAATTGGAAGTAACTTGCAACGCAGCTACTCAGATGCATCAAACATCAACCTGCCTGTGTTACGGCAGGCAGTCTGCGTTTTTACCGTATGGGTAGGGGAGGTTTTAACCTCCCTTCACAATTTGGCTGAGCGTTCGACGGACTGACGGGCGACTAAAGTCGCCCCTACCCCCGTTATTTTGATAAATGTTAAGTAATATGAAATAGTTGTAGCATAGTAACTACTCAGGTTCAAAGGTTCAAAGGCACAGAGGCACAAAGCTTATTTGCCTTGCTGTTATTATATTATAACAAAATGCAAAAAATCTCTGTCAAATAATATGCCTGACGGCTCGACGGTTCGACTGAGCTCACGCCGAAGTCTCACACCGAAGGTTTGCCGAAGACCACAGGCGGCGCCGGTTGTTACTTTTTTTACTCTTTGTGCCTCTGTGCCTTTGCCACTCTGTGCCTACCTGAGTAGTTATGTAGTACATTTGCAGATTTGAGTTACTTGAAAGCTCCATTATGCCGTTTAGCGGCATTATAATGGAAAGTAACTTTTACAAAGCATGTTTAAGGCCGATGGGGGCATCGGCCCCTACATATTGTAGGGCCTGTTCCCCGAACAGGCCGTGTATCTGGATAGTGTCCAGTGAAATCAACAAGTTATATTAAATTCGCCCAAACGAGTTACTTGAAAGTTGAAAATACCGTCATTGCGAGCGGAGCGAAGCAATCTCACGTATCGTAACTATTTGTATTTATTAGATTGCTTCGTCGCTACGCTCCTCGCAATGACACTGTGGATAACTTGTTACGAGTGCATCAGAATTTGTTTACTTAATTAAATAGCCTTTTTCGTGGTTTTGTGATAAATACATCCTGTTTGAATTCCGGGTTGTCCGGTGTCAGGAAAACATTAAAATGAGACAGGAGGTTAAGGTAATGGTGGTACTAACTGCGGAAATGAAGACATTAATTAAAGCGGGGCTGTGCATGGTAGCAACCGCAGGAAAAGAAGGGTACCCTAACATCGGGCCCAAGGGCTCGGTAATGGTGCTTGATGATTCTACCCTGGCTTTTGGAGAATTGGTGGGCGGACGTACGTACGCAAATTTAAAAGAGAATCCCAAAGCAGCCATTGCGGTTGTTGATCCTGAAACGCGTGTGGGATATCGTTTTGTGGGCACTGTCCAGTTGGAAACCGAAGGCTCTCTTTATGATAAGTTTGCAGAGCGCTTTGAAAAAATGAAATTGCCACGCCCGGTAGCAGCAGTGAAGGTTGCCTTGGAAGCAATCTACGATGTTTCGGTGAAAAATGCAGGCAAAAAAATAGGCTAAGGGCCCCGTCACCTGTAGTAACTATTCAGGCTCAAAGGCACAAAGCGTATTTGGCTTAATCCACAGATTTCGCAGATTACACGGATTTACTCTAATCATTTAAAGGGCAATGCGAAATCTGTAGGGTTTAATGCCCCGCGGCCTTGCTGCGACAGAAAAGATAAAACACTTATTTTGACACCCCGTGGCTTGCCGCGGGGTAGTTTATTTATATGATGCGTTTGGCGACTCGGCTGAGCTCGTCGCAGGCCCGCCGAAGACCACAGGGGCGTTGACTCCTACTTTTTTATTCTTTGTGCCGCTGTGCCTGCCTGAGTAGTTACAAAATACTTTGCCTTTTACGGAGAAAATAAATGAAACTCATTCGCTTTCAATCTGAGCAAAAAAACATCCTGTACGGTGTTTTCGATCAAAACCGGCCTGACAGCGCATATATTATTGAGGGAGATATTTTCGGAGTCTTTCACATAACCCGGGAATCGGCAGGAATAGAAAAGGTTCTTCCGCCTGTTTCGCCACCCAACATTCTTGCTCTCGGACTCAATTACCGCGGGCATGCCGACGAAACCAACATACGATATCCCGATACTCCTATTATTTTTATCAAGGGTACAAACAGCATTATCGGCTCCATGTCACCCATTATTCTTCCCAAAGCGGGACCCGATGAGGTAGATTACGAAGCGGAGCTCGCCATCATTATCGGCAAGAAAACAAAGAATGTATCCCCCCAGGATGCAGTGGATCACATTCTGGGATACACCTGCGCCAACGATGTAAGCGCCCGGGACTGGCAGATTCGCCTTCAGAAGAAACAGTGGGCACGTGGAAAGAGTTTTGATACTTTTTGCCCGATCGGTCCCTGTATTGTAACTCGTGATGACATTCCGGATCCGAATAATCTCCGGATACGCACCATTCTAAATAGCGAGACACTTCAGGATTCATCTACATCCGATATGATTTTTGATGTTCCCACTATTGTATCTGATCTCAGCCGTTCCATGACACTTCTCCCAGGGACTATTATCCTGACGGGCACTCCGGAAGGTGTAGGCTTTACCAGACAACCCCCCATTTTTCTAAAAGATGGCGATGTCGTTACCGTAAGCATTGAAAAAATTGGCGAGCTTACAAATCCGGTGATACGGGAAAATTAATTATTCAACGTAACTACTCAGGTTGACAGGTTCAAGCCTGCCCTGGCGCGACTTGATGCGTATTCCCGTACAATCGCACTGAATGTTGTGTCCGGAGTTTCTACGCAATGGGACCGGGAAGCCAGGTCTGGGCCAGGGGTTCACAGTCTTCGGTGAAACTTCGGCGTGAACTCAGTCTTCGGTGAGCTCAGTCGAGCCGTTCACGGTTAAAAGAGTCCCAATAAATGAGGGGAGGGGAGGTTTTAACCTCCCGACAGGGGCGACTAAAATCACCCCTACCCGTGTTTATTGAGATATTACCTGGTTCTCTTCATCCAACTGTTGAACCTTGAACCCCTGAACTGTGAACCTGAGTAGTTACTATTCAACTACCCAGGTATTACCTGAATTAAAGAGTTGTTCCAGATTACCCTTGCCCTTTTTTTTCTCGACAGAGTCAATCTGCTTTTTCAGCATATCTTCATAAGTATCATTTTTTATATCTCTAAAAACGCCTACTGGCGTGGGCATAGATTGATCTTCAGAAAGGCTGGCCAGCATAAATTCCATTGCGGGATGCCCGGCACACTCATCATGGGTGATTAATTCTTTTTGTTTCTTTCTTCCCGATATGTTAACAACTTTAAAATCATCCCCGGTCCAATCCAATGCCTTATCTGAGTTTTTGCCAAAAATATAAGGCTCTTTGTGTTTCAGAAAAAGGAGGTTATCACCTCTTTTTCCCGTATCCATAAGTCTCAAATAATCACCATTACTAAAGATATTACAATTTTGATAAACCTCAACAAAAGAAGTGCCTTTATGTTCAGCAGCCCTTTTGAGAATTTCGGCCAGATGCTCCGGGAACTTGTCTATTGTTCGGGCGACAAAACTTGCCCCCGCCGCCAGCGCCAGTCGAACAGAGTTAAAAGGATTACCGATTACCCCGTACGGAGAAGACTTTGTCACTTTTCCTCTTCCCGAAGTTGGTGAATACTGTCCCTTGGTTAAGGCATAAACATGGTTATTAAACAGAATTATGGTAACATCAACATTACGACGGCAAAGATGAATAAAGTGATTGCCGCCTATGCTCAGGCAATCGCCGTCACCGGTTATAACAAAAACTTTGAGATGGGGAGCAACTAATTTAATGCCGGTTGCAAAAGCGGGCGCCCTTCCATGAATACAATGCACACCATAGGTATCAATATAATAGGAAAACCGGCCCGAACAACCAATGCCTGATACAAACACGAATCTTTCCTTTGGGATCCCTAATTCAGGCAACACCTTTTTCATCTGGGCAAGGATTGAATAATTTCCGCATCCAGGACACCAGCGCGGCTCCTGGCCAGATGTAAAATCATCAGGCGCTAATTGCATATGTTTTGTTCTATTTGATTCACCAGCCATTCTTTATCCTTCCAATTGTGCCTCTATCGCTTCAATAATATCACTTACTCTCAGAGGCAAGCCTCTGACGCTATTGAAACCTTTTGCATCGACTAAATATTCTGAACGTATTATTTTAATCAACTGCCCAAGATTTATTTCGGGTATTAACACTTTGTTGAAATTCTTTATGTATTCGCCCAAATTTTGAGGAAGAGGATGTATCCAGCGCAAATGATACCAGGAAACCTTTAAACCTCTATTCTGAATTTCTTCCATGGCCGTGAACACAGATCCATACGTGCTACCCCAACTGATTACCAGCAAATCACCTTCAGGCTCACCACAGATTTCAGGATCGTCAACATAATCAGCAATTACTCTAACCTTTTTGTCGCGCAGGCGGACCATCCTGTCATGATTTTCAGGATCATACGAAACATTCCCCGAGACGTCTTCCTTTTCCAGACCGCCTATACGATGTTCCAGACCCGGCGTCCCAGGAAGAGCCATCGTCCTGGCCAGTGTTTCGGGATCACGCTCGTAAGGCTGGTAATTCTCCGGGTTTGTCGCACACTTAACTTCAATTTCAGGGATCTCTTTCAGATTTGGAATCAACCATGGTTCAGCGCCGTTTGCAATATATTCATCCGAAAGAAGAATGACCGGCGTCGCGAATTCAAGTGCTATACGACATGCTTCAAAGGTTGCCTTGAAACAGTCGGTAGAACTTGCCGCCGCGATAACCGGCACAGGCGCCTCTCCGCTCCTTCCATAGAGTGCCTGTAACAAGTCTGCCTGCTCTGTCTTTGTAGGCATACCGGTGCTCGGTCCACTCCTTTGAACATCAATAATGACGACGGGAAGCTCCGCCATAACTGCGAATCCGAAAAATTCGGATTTTAAGACCATGCCGGGGCCACTCGTAGTTGTCACACCCAAAGCGCCGGCATAAGACGCGCCCAGGGCGGAGCCAATTCCTGCGATTTCATCTTCAGCCTGAAAAGTTATCGCATCAAAATTACAATATTTTGATAAATCATGCAAAATATCACTGGCGGGTGTAATCGGATAACTGCCTAGGAAAAGCTTCTTGCCTGCTTTCCGCGCAGCAGTTATCAAACCAAGTGCAACCGCCTTATTACCGGTAATATTGCGGTATTTGCCGGGCTTTTTATCCGCTTTTTTCACCTTATAGCAAGTTGAAAAATCTTTTGCAGACAAGGCATAATCATACCCTGCGTGCAGCGCTTTTTTATTTGCATCAATTAAATCCGGCTTGCTCTCAAATTTTGATTCGATCCACTTTAGTGTATTATCCGGCGAACAGTTGAACATCCAGTATGCAATCCCCAGGGCGAAAAAGTTCTGTGAGCGGTTTTTTGCTTTAAGAGACAGGGATGATTCTTTTAGAGCCTCCCTGTTCAATGACGTAATTGGAACCTGAAGAACCTGGTATCCATCAAGCGAATTATCTTTCAGGGGATTTGATCCATATTGGGCCCGCTCCAGGTTACGCTCATTAAAGGCGTCTGTATTCACAATAATAATGCCATTGCTTTTCATCTGTTTTAAATTGACTTGTAGCGCCGCAGGATTCATTGCCACCAAAACGTCCAGGGCATCGCCCGGGGTATGGACAGAACCGCTGCTGAATTGTATTTGAAACCCGGATACACCGAATAAGGTGCCGGCAGGCGCGCGTATTTCCGACGGATAATCCGGTAAAGTCAGTAGATTATTTCCTGCCAGGGCTACAGCCACAGTAAATTGATCGCCTACCAATTGCATACCATCGCCGGAATCACCCGCAAAACGAATTGTCACAGTTTGCAACACCTGCATTTTTTTCATAATCAGAATCTTTCCTCTAATCCAGACAAGCCGGGATTAAACAAGATATATTTTTTCTCACGAAAGTACGAAAACACGAAAAAAATTAATTTCGCACTTTCTTTTTCCTTCGACAGGCCTTCAACCTGTCTACCTGAGTAGCTACAAATATGTTGCCGTTGGGCAGGGCACCAATAACAATGACCACAAGACGTGGTTTTCCCTCAGGGAATACCGATAAGATGATTTTATCCGGCCATGCAAAACGAAACGTAAAGATATAAATAAAGAAACGACATCAATAACTCTGCTGATTTATGATGATTTTCGTTCAAGATCAGGGCATGCGAAAAAAATAACGGTTCGACTGAGCGTTCAACGGTTCGACTGAGCTCGCCGAAGACCACAGGAATATATTAGATATTCCGAGGATTATTTTTTGAGCATAACGCAGAGATTGGGCGAAAAGACCT
>JAGGSD010000050.1 GCA_021159265.1 Syntrophobacterales bacterium
AAAGCCGCCTGCTGAAACCCGCTCATTTCTGATTCTGTTAATAATGCCGCATTATCCATGCACTTTTTCAGTTCATAAGCGTTGCCGGAAGGAAAAAGCCAGCCCAGTTTATGTTTGCTTACTCTCTGGGCCACAAGTCCCTCATCTGATGCAATAACCATTTTGCCTGCAGCCGCAGAGAGTGAAAGAACACCGCTGGAACCAAAATGTTTTATATAAGGCAATAAAACAACATCACTTGCACAGAAACATAAACTTTCCTCAGAATCAGAAACATAGCGATCAAGAACCTTTGCCATCCCCCGTTTTTCCAGTTGCGAAAGTCCCTTTAACAGTTCCCGGTCTTTGGAAATTTTGCCAGCGCACAAAAGAAATAATCGGGAACTGGCATCTGATTTAAGCATGGCACGAACTGTCAAATGCAGGCCTTTTCTCCTGTCACCAATTCCATAGTTAAGCAGGACAAACCGGTCTTGCGGGATCCCCAATGTTTTTCTTGCATCTTTTTGGCTATGGGAAAAGTTCCCATCCCAGGGATCGGGAAGAAAATGGAATTCAGTGCCGGTATATTTTTCTTTTGCAGTGTCAAACAGATATTCGTCCATCAAAAATATATTTTTAAACCAGCGTTGCCGGCAAAGCCTGCGGAAACCAGCGGCTTTTATTATGTTGCCGGGAGGCCATGTTGGATTCGCCAAAAATCTTGGGCGAAAATAAACACCGGATAGACCGCCCTGAAGAGGCTTGGGAGGATAGATGCCAATCGAGGCGCATCTCAGGCAGTGAGAGGCAATATCATCAAGATTATTTATAAAAACCTCTTGAGCACCGCTTTCGTTGAAGCATTTAGCAAGAGCCTTTAATTTGCTTCCTTCATGCAATTTACCGGTCTCATTAAAAACAGATATAACCGAGACCTTATTGATTAATCCTGAAAGCTGTTTTTGAATTAGTTCTTTTGTCTCCGGCCGCCAATCCACTGCCAATGTCAATTTGCAACCGGCAGTTAGCAAATCTTCTGTAACATAACGCAACCAGCTTAAATGGTGGCCTTCCACCCTGGATTCAAAAACCAAAATATGTGGTTGAAAAGATTTGGGCATTAAGTGTAATCCATTACTATCAATTAAGTTGCTTTCTCGTCCCACAGACAAAAGGGTCAGGTGATATTATATAAAACCTGCTTGCCGCTTTTGTGCTCTTCGATCAAACCTTCATGTATCAATTCTATCAGGTGCACATACGTTTCATTTAAGGCAAGAAACTTATCAAATCCGGATAAATCTTTCCCAAAAACATCCATAGAGATCTGAAATGTTGTTTTCGGCCCTTTCTTCACGGAATCGAGGGCGAAACCTTTCCTTTCTTTATGGTGCTCTTGCATTTCTTCGATTCTCTTTTTTAAGTTTGGGAAAGGCGCTCCGTGAGAAGGCAAAACCATTGATACCGGCAGATCCTGAATGCTGGTTAAGGAATCCAGGAAACTCCGCAAAGGGCGAAATTCAGGACAAAATAAGTCCGGACTTAAATTCGGTGTAATCTCCGGCAAAACATGATCGCCGGAAAGGAGTATGCCTTCTTTTTCAAAGAAAAAGCATGCGTGATCACGTGTATGCCCGGGGGTCGGGAGTACCTCAAATGCCGTGTCACCAATGAAATATTTCCTGTCATAATCCAAACACTCATCCACCTGAAAAGGAAATATCCCTTTTTTGAAATGGCCAAGCAAACCCACCAAGCCGTCAACGGTTTTTTCAGCAAGCCCTTGCTCTATGTAAAATTTTTTTATTTTTTGAATAGCCAGTCCTTCATTTTTGCGATTTTCTATGATTTGTCTGCCGGTTTCTGACATGTAAATAACAGCTCCCGAGATTTCTTTGATTCTTCCGGCCATACCGCAATGATCTACATGATGATGGGTAATAAATATACTGTCTATATCGTGAACCGATTTGCCGATGGTTTCCAGCGAGTCTTCAAGTTTTGAAAAAGAACCAGACATGTTAAGTCCTGTGTCAAACAGGGCTACTCCTTTGTTATGAACCAGGATGACAACATTGACATGCTTAAGGCGGAAGGGCATGGGTAGGGTAATCATGTAAAAATTCTCAGCAATTTCTCTGATCAATATTTTCAATTCCTTTTTGTCAGTTTGACCCCAAGCCCTCTGTTTTTAACTGTTCTATTTGATATGTGATTTTTTGCAGCGAACGATCCATGTTCGCAAGACCATCTATGGCCTTTTTCTTAACTTGATGTTCGTTACCGATCATTTCCATCATTTCTGATATATCCGTCGTAAAAATCTGGAAACGGTCAAACAACATATCATAAAGGGTATTCGAAGCCACATCGACAAGTTTATAGATGTATTGAAATTTGAGGTTTTCCCGGTAGTCACCTAAATGAAAAACAAGTGAACGTTCCGTTTCCCGCTTAATCCTTTTTATACTGTCACGTAACGCGAGAATTTTTCCTTCTTCCTGATTTTGAATCGATTTTTTGAATAATTTTTTTATAAATCCGGCAAAATTGTAATAGCCAAGACGTAGAATAGCTTCCGTACGAACCTTTGCAGTATACTGAAGTGAAGATGCAAGAGGTGGCACACGGAGACCTGTCGTTTTTTTTATCGTATCTACGCTAAAGGAGAACTCATAGTCAAAACCGTGTTCCGTTAATTGTACGCCTACGTTTTTCAAGGTTTCTTTATGTCTACTGATAGTATCCTTCACCATTGCGTTGTAAGGTCCGGCAACATTGTTCAAAAGATCGTTTATTTTTTTCTCTTCCTCATAGGCAAAGTGGATCAACCGGAGATTGATCTTCTCTGCCATAAAAAGATCAAGCGCATTTTTGAACTCCTGAAACACTATATAAAGGGTTGCTGATAGTCCCATTTCTTCAAGGTCATCTTTCTTCTCCTGCAAATCGACATGATAATTTCTGACGAATTCCCGAATATCCCTGATAATATCTCCGTAATGTACATCCAGAAAACGATTGATATCTGTTGCAAGTTCTCGCTTTATTTTCTGTGCTGTTCCATCAAGGGTATTCCTGACCATTGATTTTATCTGATCCATTTGTTCTTGTTCATACGTGATCTTTTTAACAACCTCCACTGCGTCATCGGCATTTTTCGAAAGGATATCGCTATTTATTTTCACCCAATCCTGGAGACTGCCCGTCATAACGGCAAACCGCGCCAGGTGATTTTTCAGCAACAGGTTAAAACGGTCACGGGTCAGTTTCTTATAAAAATCTGTTTGAAAACGTTCCCTTTCACAGTCCGAAAATTTCCTCAGCTCGGGTTCCATTTCCCATTGCTCTCTTTTCAACCTGTCTTTCTCCGAAATATCATTTCCAAGCCTTTTGAGAAGATCAAACAGCGCTGAAAAGGTGAAGATTTCGGGATCGGGTTTGATTATTGAGATATCTTCTCTCGTCTTTTCGACAAGGGCTTTAAGATCATCAAGACTCTCATGTTCATTAAAATCACAGTTTATGACGAAAATGATGTTTTCCATAAGGCCCATTTTTTTGATCATAGACAAAAATTTAATGTCTGCCTGGCGTACACCAGTCCTGCTGCTGAGAAGGTATATAATAAGATGAGTTTTGAGAAGGTAGTCCTGAATCATTGCGAGGTGCAGGGGGTTTGGAGAATCACTACCCTGGCAATCTGCAATTTCCATATTATCATTAAGGTTTTGCCTTGCGGGTATCTGCAGTTCCAGATCTCGCAGATAAACGGCAAGAGAGTCATTCCCCACGAAATCCTTGTGTCTGGGAAAGTCCGGGCCTTTAAATTGTCTGGCATTTGTTTCCCATGAAAGCGCTCCCGCAACACGTTCGTATCCTTTTAAGTAAGCAGAAAGCAAAACAGAGTTCATGTCGCGGGTATCTTGAAATATAAGCTGATTGGCACACAGTGAATTCAGCGCTTCCCGCAACTCATTTCGATCCTTTTCGCGCCTTATGTCGAAATGTCCGTTACCGGAAGTATAATCGAGAGATGGGAAAAGAACCATCGCCTGTTCAATATCAGAATTCACATCTTCCCATGTCTTGAAAATAAGATTCGCCTGTAAAATCGAGCCTTTTCTGATTTTTGTTACAATTGAGGTTACGACGCCTGCACCGCGTTTGAGATAATCACCTTCTAAAAGTGCATTGATAAACGTGCTCTTCCCAGACTTTATGGCCCCTACAACTGCCACGCTCAATATATTTTCATTGATTTGTTCTTCAACAGCACGCTCTGCTTTCCTCCAGATATCAAAGGGAAACGTGTTTATCCCGGGCATCGATTTCGCCGTATCAAAAATAGATGATAATTCTCTCTTTATTTGAAGAAGATCACTTTTGGCAGACTCGAAGGTACTCATATATTTTTGCTTATCCTTTTGTAACTACTCAGGTTCAAAGGTTCAAAATTCAAGGTTGCGACATCCTTTTCACCACAAAAAGCACAGACGCCACCAGCTTCTTGAATAACTTGCTTTTATTTGCACAGGTACTGTGACGTGATTTTAGCCAATTGCTTCATTTAGCCGAACCATCACTTGTCGGGCCGATATATCCTGACAAGTTGATATTGGATGAATTTTCCGGGAAATTTACCCAGTACCTGTTATCAATAAGACACCATTGCAGTAACAGGGAACAGTGGCAGATGTCAACATCAAAGAATGGTGGAGGTTAGGTCTTGTAATACAATATTCCATCTGCACGTCATTGAACAACTCATTTAAAACGTGCTATTGCAAGACATGATAACCATATCAATGCGGCCCGTTTTATATAAAAGAAACATCTCCCCAACCATAGCAGGAGACGCTATGGTCCAGTATAAAATACACTATAAGGATCTGGGAGGTGTCAAGTGAAAGCTTACGCCGGAATTGATTTACATTCACAACTAATAATTATATCGGGATCATCAACGATAAAGATCAACGGCCTGTGGGGATCTTCTTCGCGGGAAAACAATGCCGGGAAGACAGCGGGCAACCCCGACAAACCGAAACTGAATAAGATTTTTCTACCACGAAAGGCGCCTTCTCCCGATATTTCCTTTGACTTGATAAAGGTATTTATTTAAAATTTGTCGAGTAAATATCATAAGGCTGATACTATGAGTCAAAATAACCATCTCGACGATCTTGCCTTTTGTGAAGAATATCTTGTTAAGGTTTCGAGAACATTCGCCATAAATATAAAAATTCTCAAGGGTAATTCATATAAGGGTCTTCTCCTGGCATATCTTCTCTGTCGTATAGCTGACACCATAGAAGACGATCCCTGGTTTCCTGTTTCCTTTAAGGCGCAAAAACTGTGTGAATATTCCGAGCTCTTTCCCCCCTCACCTGACTACAAAAACCGGATTGAGTGCTTCCTGAAAGATATCACTTTCAAACAGGAATCTGATTCATCTGACCTTTTGATGAACGCTGTATGCGTCTTTAATGAATTTGTCAGACTCCCGGACAGCATGATTTCCGTTATATCTGCGCATGTAAAAGAAATGGCCGTCGGTATGGCAGGTTTCCAGGAAAAGGCTTCCGATAAAGGCATCATTTTTTTAGAGAACCAGGAAGAACTTGACAAGTATTGTTACTTTGTTGCCGGCACCGTGGGTCTCATGATCACATCCATATTTTCAGAAAATTCCCGAAGGATTACACCGGAGATCAAGAAAAAGCTTCAGGGGAGAAGTGTTGCATTCGGGTTGGGTTTGCAGATTACCAACATCGCCAAAGATTTTTATGTGGATCGCGAGCGGGGCTGGTCCTATGTGCCCCGTTCCTTTTTCATCGAAGAGGGTATTGATCCGATTCACGATTCATTTCACGATAAGCAGAAAGGTTTCGTTAACGCGCATAAACGGTTAATTAATCTTGCCCTTAAATACCTCGATGAAGCGTTGCTTTACACACTCGATATTCCAAGGACACTTATACGTTTCCGCCTCTTTTGCCTGTGGCCCCTTTTCATGGCGGTAGAATCCCTGGCCAGACTCTCAGATAAGCAAAATCTCTTCAAAGGCCAGATCGTAAAGATCAGCAGGAATGATGTGAAACGGATAGTTCGTAATACCTCTCTGGCCGTTATGTCAAACAGCATACTCAAATACATGTATTGCAACACCCGACGCAAGATCCGGGATAACTACTCAGGTTGACAGGTTCAAGGTTCACAGTCTTCGGCGAGCCTGCGACGATCTCAGTCTTCGGCGTGAGCTCAGTCGAATGCTCAGACTTCGGCGAGCTCAGTCGAGCCGTCAGGCGTATCATTTGATAGAAATTTTTTTCATTTTGTTATAATATAATAACAGTAAAGCAAATAAGCTTTGTGCCTCTGTGCCTTTGAACCTGAGTAGTTACCTTGTCAAAAATAAAACACTCAAAGGAGCAACCATGAAACTGCACCATGTGGCTGTAGTCTGCAGTTCCCTGAAAAATGCAGATCGTTTCTACGGGGAAATTTTAGGATTACAACAGATAAAGACTTCTGTTCTTAACGGGGAGCTTGCAGAGAAGATATTTGACGCCGATTTAGAATGTCAATTTATTCTCTATGAAAACGAAAACTTTACTATCGAGGTTTTTATAATTCCTGCAGCTCAACAAAAAATAACCCCTATTGCGCATCTTTGCCTGGAAGTGGATAATAAAGAGAATTTTGCGAAAAACTGTCAGGCAAATGGTCTGGTAGTAAAGAAAATACCAAGAGGAAATTCTCTGCTTATTTTCGTTAAGGATTATGACGGCAATCTTTTTGAAATAAAAGAATTACAAGGATGCAAGTAAAATACTGCGAGGAGACGGAACAGGTCCAAAAGGCCAAAGACCTGAGACAGGAGGAGGCATGGAAGATAGCGGTCAGAAAAGAGGCGGTGGCGGTTTTGGGGCAGGACCCAACGGATATTGTCTCTGCCCAAACTGTGCAGAAAGGGTG
The DNA here is from genome assembly GCA_021159265.1 of Syntrophobacterales bacterium. Classification (GTDB taxonomy): domain Bacteria; phylum Desulfobacterota; class Syntrophia; order Syntrophales; family UBA6807; genus UBA3084. The sequence goes on from JAGGSD010000050.1 coordinate 6,964, forward strand.
CCTCATCAATCAGGAGCTCCCTGTTACAAGGTAAAATGCCCTTTGTTATAATATAATAACAGTAAAGCAAATAAGCTTTGTGCCTCTGTGCCTTTGAACCTGAGTAATTACGATGGTTCTTGATTAACATATACTCATTGTCCATTAAACCGTCAGACCTCGTTAAAAGATCAGCCGACACTGATATCTTGCCAATATCATGGACAAGCGCTACCAAGCGAATTTCTCCGATCTGCTCCTCTGAAAATCCCATTTCCTCTGCCATGGCACATGCAAGTTTGGCCACACGCCCCTGATGTCCGATACTATAAGGATCTTTCGTTTCGACTGTTGATGCAAGTGTAATATTGATTTATCTAATATACTTCTCAATTTTTCGATATTTTGTTTTAGTGTTTTCTCTTTGCGCTTGTACTCAAACACCAGCCCTTCCAGATCGGTAACCCGCTGGCGCACATCTGTCAATTCATTGATGAGTTGTTTATTTGTCTTGTCATTATCTTTTACTGCAAAATCACCTGTGCCATTTTAAATTATTAACGGCGCGATTTAATAAATATTTAGCTGTCTGACAATGGTAAAAGCCATTTGACCGGGGAATTAAATCCTGTTATATAAACCCCGTTTTTGTTACCATTTCGACACATTGTGAAAATAACGTTATCATGCTTTCCATTTTGAATAAAACAAAAAACAAACGCTGGGGAAATCACGTCATTGAATATTATCCTTGCAGGTTTTAACCTGGATTATGAAGCGATGAAAGAGATGAGAACCTCTTCACGGGGGTTAGAAAATCTCACCCCTGAAACTATTTCCGCTGCCTATGCCCGCATCAGCAGAAACCCCCTTTCGGTAAATGAGTTAAGAAAAATATCCAGAAATGAAGTTGAAAAGGCAAGAAAATCCAACCGTAATATTGTCTTCGATATGGGTCATAGTTCCATAGCCGAACATGCCGTCTTTAATATTGATGTCATCGGTGTATCCCGCCTATTGGTCGAGGAAATAGAAAAATTTCGTTTATGTTCTTACACGGAAAAGTCGCAGAGATACATTCGCTTGAAAGATGATTTCGTCATTCCCGGAGAGATTAACAAATCCGCCATAAAGAAAACATTTGTCGAAACGATTGAAGATCAAAACAGATTATATCGGGATTTATACAAAGCTTTGAAAACATATATTTTTAAAAAATACGCGGATATGGCTTCGGATCCGGCAAATCGCTCAACCCTGGAAGGATGGGCAAAAGAAGACGCCAGATACACCATATCCCTGGCCACGGAAACTCAATTAGGAATGACTCTAAATGCAAGAAACCTCGAATTAATGCTGAGACGCTGTGCTGCTCATCCCCTGAAAGAGGCACAAGAATACGGCGAGAAGCTCTACAAGGCAACCAAAAACATTGCGCCGTCACTTGTCAGATACACAGAGGCAACGGGGTTCGACAGTATGACAGGAAATGCGCTTAAATCTAAATCAAGGGACTTGATTGAAAAATTTGCGAAGAAAGAAAACCCTATAGCAACAATAAGTGAAACAGACGATAAAGTAACACTTTATTATGTCACACCCGACGCTGACGATAAAATCGTAGCATCACTTATACATTCATCTTCACATATTTCGATGGATCAATGTATTGCCATTGTATCGCGGATGAACATGAAAGAGAAAGAAGATATTATCAAGGCTTCCTGCAGGTATATGAAATCGTACGATTCTCCCCTGAGAGAATTTGAGAATGTAGATCTATACTTTGAGCTAACAGTCAGCGCGAGTTGCTTTGCACAGATGAAAAGACACAGGATGGCCACAATAATCTGTCAGGAGTATGACCCTTCACTGGGTATCACTATACCACCGGCAATACATGAAATCGGTATGGAAGGACGCCTTGCAGAAATGGCCTCACGAACCGGAAAAATCTATGACCGGCTAAAAAGTATATCGCCTGAAGCAGCACCCTACATTCTGACTAATGCTCACCGAAAGAGGATTTCCATGAAGGTCAACGCCAGGGAGCTTTACCATATTGCGCGACTTCGTGAAGATATACATGCCCAGTGGGATATAAGAGAAACAGCAGAAAGAATGGTACGATTGGGCAAAAAGGTGATGCCGTTAACACTCATGCTGGCTACCGGTAAAGACAGTTTCGATTCTCTTTATAACCAGTGTTACCCGGAAGAAACTTGATACGTCCGTAAAAAGTCACAGAAACACTCTTTTGTCATTCTGAGCGATAGCGAAGAATCTGATATCATTGAGATACTTCATCGCTACGCTCCTCGCGATGACCCTGTGGATGACTTTCAAGGAAGTCATTTTGATAAAAGTGGCTTAACACATTGTTATTATATGA
>JAGGSD010000097.1 GCA_021159265.1 Syntrophobacterales bacterium
TTCCGGCTTGTCCGGGTTAGGTGTTTGTATACTTAACTGTTTTATCGCGAAAAAGCTGGCATTTGGTTTTGGGAATGTTTTTAAACATTAACACTTAAATGAAAGGAGAGGTGAAATGAGAAAAAAAGTTTTTTTACTGTTACTGGCGTTAGTGTTAGCTGTTAGTTTAATTGTGGGAACATCACCCGCGATTGCAAAAAAGAAGGTCATCAGGTGGAAGATGACATCCACGTGGCCACCTTCAATTGACCTGATCAGGGCAGATTATGCCTTTGTTGAGGCTGCTAACCAGCTTTGCAAGGGTCGTCTTAAGATTAAATTCTTTACCGGTGGAACCCTGATGCCATCATATGAGGTCTTTGATGCCGTAAGTAGAGGCACCATCCAGGCTTCAGGTGATTGGGCCAATTACTGGGCAGGTAAAAACGCTGTATTTGACACGCTGGGATCTTATCCTATGGGTATGACACCTATGGATTATTTCGTATGGATTTTTGGCGGTGAGGGTCATGACATTTACGAGGAAGCCTACGGTAAATTCGGGATGATGTATCTCGTAACAGGCATTACCCCCATGGAATGTGGAATCCGTAGCAATAAACCTATCAAATCACTTGAAGACCTCAAGGGCATGAAAATAAGGATGTCAGGAAAGACCCAGGGTAAACTTCTTAAGGACCTTGGAGCGGCACAGATAGCCATGTCGGGGCAGGAGATCTATCAGGCCCTTCAGAAGGGCGTAATTGACGCTGCTGAATTCTGCAGTCCCTCTTGCGACTGGGGTATGGGCTTCGGAGAAGTGACGAAATACTGGGCTGTTCCCGGATGGCATCAGCCGGCTTCCGTCATGGGCGTAATGATTAACAAGAAGGCATGGGATTCCCTGGGCGAAGACCTGCAGAAGAATCTTAGACTCGCGGCCAAGGCTGCCTGCGTGAAATTTATGGCCGGTCAGTACTATGACACCATAGAGTACACACAGAAGTTCATCGACAAGGGGATCCAGATCAACAGGTATGATGACGCCGTTCTGGACAGAATCCTGAAGCTGACAAACAAGCATACAGAGGAAACAGCAAAGAACAATCCTCTATTCAAAAAATCAATGAAATCTCAGATGAAGTTTAAAAAAGATTTCTCAAAATGGCGTGCTATGGAAGCTCCATTCAGTTTTGGATTTAATCCCAAGGAGTACCCCAATCTTGATTAGCAGAGTTTAAATTTGCGTTAAAGGCAAGAACGGTAGAGGTTCCAGGCACTTAATAAGGAGCCTCTACCACAAAATCATGAGGGCGGTTATTTTTTAATTTTTTATTCCTGTGGATTTTATTACGATACTGGTATATGTGACATGGATATCGCAAGAGGAGGACGTCTATGAATTTTCCAAAGAAATTATCAGTATTTTGTGACACGGTTAACGAGTGGACGGGGAGAATTTTCGGCTGGGTTATAGTTCCACTTACGCTACTTACGGTTACAGAAGTGATACTCCGTAGATTTGTTGGTTCACCAACCATATGGAGTTTTGAGGTATGCAAACAATTGTATGGACTTCATTTTATGATTGTTGCGGGTTATGGGCTACTGTATGGAGCGCATGTTTCGGTAGATATATTTACAACGATGCTTTCCAAAAAGACAAAAGCCATAGTCGATTTGATAGGTTATGTTCTGTTTTTCTTTCCTTTCGTTATTGTATGTATCTGGCAGGGGTATTATTTTGCAGCGAGATCATGGGCAATGAAAGAGACGACCTGGAGCGTATTCTCACCTATTGTTTACCCTATAAAGACGGTAATAATTATATCGTTTATTCTCTTGTTATTACAGGGAATTTCGGAATGTATCAAAAAGATATATATTCTTAAGGGGGTTGAACTATGATGGATCTAAGTCCTGAGTTAATGACAGTTCTTATGTTTACGGGCCTCTTAATAGGACTGTTTATGGGTCACCCTCTTGCATTTGTCCTGGGTGGACTCGCTGTGATATTCGGATTGATCGGCTGGGGGCCATCTGTATTTTATATGTTTATGAACAGGATCTGGGGCACCATGGACAATTATGTCCTTCTTGCCATTCCCCTGTTTATCTTTATGGCTCAGCTTTTAGACAGGTCGGGTGTTGCCGAGGATCTTTTTAAAACATTACGCTATCTTCTGGGTCAGATAAGGGGAGGAATTGCTTTGACGGTTATCATGGTTTCGACTGTTTTTGCTGCCTGTACGGGAATTATTGGGGCATCCGTTGTCACCATGGGACTTCTGGCCATACCTATGATGAGGAAATACGAATATAATGAGGAGTTATCTTATGGTTCAATCTGTGCCGGCGGAACGCTCGGTATATTAATCCCCCCCAGCATAATGCTTGTTGTTATGGCAAGCCAGGCAACTCTGTCGGTAGGGAAACTTTTTGCCGGCGCTGTGTTTCCCGGTCTTATCCTTTCCATCCTTTACCTGGGATATGTGGCGATACGGTGTTATATCAAGCCTGAACTTGGCCCGCCTATAAGCAGGGAGGAACGGGAACAAGTAACGAACATACAAATTGCCTGGATGGCTGTAAAATCCCTTGTTCCTCCTATGATTCTGATACTGGGTGTTTTAGGCTCTATTTTCTTCGGAATAGCCACACCAACCGAGGCCTCCGGCGTCGGCGCTTTCCTTGCCTTTCTGATGGTGGTTGCTTATGGAAAGTTTACCTGGCGAGGGCTGTACGAAGCAGTTATGCAAACTGCTAAAACAAACACGATGGTAATTATCATTTTGTGCGGTGCGACCTGCTTTACCGGTGTCTTCCTTGGTATCGGCGGGGGAGATGTAGTAACAAATTTTATCAACGGCCTTGGTCTGGGCAAGTGGGGAACTTTCTGGGTTATGATGGCTATCGTATTCCTTCTGGGCATGTTTATTGATTGGATCGGTATCGTTCTGATTTGTTTCCCCCTGTTTCTTCCTATTGCAAAACAACTTGGTTTTGATCCAATCTGGTTTGTCATCATGATGGCGGTCAATTTACAGGCATCATTCCTGACCCCCCCCTTCGGATATGCCCTTTTCTATATAAAGGGTGTTGATCCCGAGGGAATTGACATCAAAAAAGTATATAAGGGAATTGTTCCATTTGTTATACTAATGCTAATAGGTCTTGCAATATGCGCAGCTTTCCCAGAGGCTATTATGTGGCTACCCGGTATGATTGTTGATTAGGGGATTCTCTTTTGCATGCAGTAGTCTGCCCATGCGCTCCACAGTCGAGATAGCACACTGCACGATTTTTTTGTTTTCTCTATGATTTTCTCCGGTCTGGAAGTATTGATATTTACCGGACTTTTTAATTCACTTCGGGGGTGTATTCCCCGCCCCTTGGGGAGTTCAATGCTTTTTGGGATGCCCTGCTGCTTGCGTCGGGGTAGTTCATTCTTACAAAGAGAGGACTCTCTTCACAGGCACTTCAAATATATGAAGTATGCTTATTACACCTGTCAACAATAATCAGCACATTCTGTGGCACCACGTTTTGGAAACTTCCCGGGAATGGTTCGATAATTACAGTAACTTATAGGGGATTGGCCTTTGCAACTGTGAAAGAAAAGCCAAAGGAGGAAAAGCCAATGTATGGGAATAATGGCAAAATTCTCAAGATAAATTTAAGCACAGGCGAAATAAAAGAAGAATATTATGATGAAGAATTTGCCGGAATGTTTCTGGGAGGAAATGGCCTGGCGGCAAAGCTTATTTACGACAACGTTTCCTCTGATGTTGATCCCTTTGCCCCTGAAAACGCTATTGTTTTTACAACAGGACCCTTGACGGGTACTCCAGTCTGGGGGACGAGCCGGGGACACATGGCCACGATTTCACCTTATACCAATCTTTTCGCCGATTCCAACTATGGCGGAGATTTCGGCGCCGCCCAGAAGAAAACCGGTTTCGATGCCATATATATCACAGGTAAATCATCAAAACATGTTTATCTACTCATCACCGAAGAAGGCGGAAAGATTAAAGACGGAACTCGTTTCTGGGGCAAGGACACGGAAGAAACTATTGCCGCACTGGAAGCAGAGGAGGGAAAGGGATCGGTATGCGCCTCAATTGGCCCGGCAGGTGAAAACGGCATTCTTTTTGCGAATATTATTTGCGGAGGAAAAAGATACGGTGCTGCCGGCAGAGCCGGCATGGGCACGGTAATGGGTGCAAAAAACCTGAAAGCCATTGTTGCCAAAGGAAATAAAAAAACCGAAGTTGCCGATATGGATGGACTCAAGAATTTTCTGAAGGAGCAATTTCAGGTTCTAAAGAAGAATACGGTGGGGACGACCTCTCTGGGAACACCTTCCTTAATAAATACACTCAACTCAAGAGGCATACTCTGCACGCATAACAATACCCGGGAAACCTTCGAACATGCCCAGGACATCAGCGGCGAACTGATAAAAGAAAAATACACGGAGAAAAATATTGCCTGTCATGGATGCCCTGTCGCATGCGGGAAAAAGGTGCATGTTTCCGAAGGAGAATATGCTGGAGAAAGCGTTAAAATGCCTGAGTATGAAACCCTCTATGCGATGGGAGCAATGCTTGATAATCGCGATATCGTTTCCATATTTAACGGCAATCACGTTTGTGACCTGATGGGAATGGATACCATTTCCATGGGTGTTACTCTTTCCTTCGTGGCGGAATGCATGGAAAGAGGAATTGTTTCTGAAACAGAGATTGGGGGCAAGGTAAATTTTGCGGATGGTAAGGATATGGTAAATCTCATTAAGAAAACAGTTAAAAAAGAAGGTATAGGCGAATATCTCGCCATGGGTTCTCAACGACTGTCGGGAAATTTTGGAAAAGACTCCTACAAATATCTCTACAGCGTCCAAGGACTGGAATGTGCGGGACATTCCGCCCGGGGATTGAGAGAAATGTCGTTGGCATATTCAACCTCTACAAGGGGTGGCAGCCATCATGATGGAAGGCCGAATTACGGCGTACCTCAACAACCAGATCCTGGATTCGATTCTCAGCCGGAATATGTACTCAGAAGCCAGGCTTCCTGTACGGTAGCTGATTCACTTGTAATGTGCCGCTTTACAGTGGAAAAAGGGCTTGGAGAATTTGGAGGATTGATTGGCGAGAATATGGTAAAAATCCTGAACTATGTAACCGGATGGAATCTTGATGTTAATGGTATTGAAAAGATCGGAGAGCGGATATACAATCTTGAGCGTCTTATCAATGTTCGGCGCGGCATAAACCGGAAGAACGACATCCTTCCCTACCGCGTAATGCATGAGCCTATTCCGGATGGACCTTCAAAAGGGAGATATTGCGCAAAGGAAGATCTCGATAAAATGCTCGACAAATATTACGCATTAAGGGGGTGGGACCAGAACGGAATCCCCACGAATGAAAAACTTGCAGAACTCGGATTAAACAACGCACAGTCAGGTTGTTGGTGACTTCATTAATTATTTCAACTAATTACAATAAAGGAGGCAGGCTATGTTAGCACAATTTAATGTTCCCTCTACGATTATCGTAGGCGCGGGTGCCAGCAGAGAAGCAGGCGCTCAGGCTAAAAGATTCGGGGCAAACCGCGTTCTTCTGGTAACTGACAGTTATATGGAACAGTGTGGTCTGGCTGGACGGATTTGTGATTCCTTAAAGAAAGAGGGAATTGCCGCCTCGGTCTTCTCGGGTGTTCAACCTGATCCCACCGATAGAAACGTCCTTGATGGTCTGAGTGAATTCAAGGCAAGCAAAGCTGATATTCTCATAGGCTTCGGTGGCGGAAGTTCTATGGACACCGCAAAGGTTATTTCCATCCTGGCAAATAACGAACTCCCCATGAGCCAATATGCAGCAGGACCGGATAAAGTCCCGATAGCCAACCCTGGCGTGCCTTTCATGGTCATCCCCACAACGGCAGGCACGGGCAGTGAGGTAACAAAAGTGGCTGTTATTTCCGATACCGAACGGGATGTCAAAATGATGATGCTCGATATAAACCTGCTGGCAACTGCTGCCCTTCTTGATTATGAGTTAACGATGACCATGCCTCCCGCGCTTACGGCTAATGTAGGTGTAGATACGCTTGTCCATGCCGTTGAGGCTTATGTCTCCAAGAAAGCGAATCCCATGACTGACCCTATAGCGCTGTCGAGTATCCGTCTTGTTGCGGAAAACCTTTATACTGCTTTTAAAGAACCTGAAAATAAAAAGGCCCGCGAAGGTATGATGCTGGCTGCCTGTCAGGGTGGAATGGCATTCGCCAACAGCAGCGTATGTCTTGTTCACGGGATGAGTCGTCCAATCGGCGCCCTTTACCACGTGCCCCACGGGCTTTCCAATGCTGTTTTATTCCCCTCTGTTACAGAATATTCAATCGCCGGCGCCTCTGAGCGGTATGCAACTGTATCTCGCGTAATGGGCTGTGCATCAGAGAAAGATTCTGATGAAGTTGCCGGAGCAGCACTGGTTAAAGAACTCCAGGAATTGAATGATAAACTCGAAATACCAAGACTGGGTGAGTGCGCCGGGGTAGAGCTCAGTGTCTTTGATGAAAGGGTGGAAAAGATGGCCAATGATGGGCTGGCATCAGGCAGTCCAGATAATAATCCTGTTGTTCCAAGCGTACGGGAGATTATTGAACTTTACCACAAGGCCTGGTAATACCTGCGCAAAACTTCTGTGGGACAAACAAGGCCGTTGCGGTATCTCCCGCAACGGCCTACGTTTAACACCGATTTTCACAGATGGTTAAACCGACATAATCTTCCCCCAATTTCTGCCTGACAAAACAGTTTCCTGTCGATTTGTTTTTCATCCATAGTAGAAATAATATTACATCCATATATCGCATAACCTATCAATTATACATAGAATATGTATTTTTTTCCGTGAATTCCACATTTCTTGTTTTGAACCGGTCCCTTTGTGGATTACGCACTGTCGTTTCCATCTGCTTTTCGTCCTTTCGTCGGCGTTGTTCTTTTTCCTTTAAAAGTTTGTTGCAGACGATAACTCTCCCACATGCAGATGTTGATAAACGCCTATCAAAAAGGAACCGGACCCGCATGCCGGATTGAGGATTTTCAGTTTACTTGCCGCCCCGCGGGGACCCTGATCTTTGCCCTCGATTAATTTGCTGGCGGTTTGTTTTACGATGTAATCGACAATATAGGTTGGTGTGTAATAAACGCCTCCTGCCTTCTTGAACTCAGGTTTATTTTCAACAACGGCCCGGTTACCGGAGGTAAGACGAATTACCTTTTCCAAAACCGTTCATAAACCTGCCCGAGAATATCTGCCGGAAGGACGGAAAATTCATACGGGCTGTCCGGGTAATAGAGATTTCTGAAAATATCCTTGAGGGTTTTGTCGTCAATTGTGAGATCAAGTGTGAGATCATCGGGGGAAGATGTGCAATCCCTTTCCTTTCTGAAGTGAAAAAGGCTGAAGTTATAACGATCATCGGCCTGCTGAAATATCTGGCAGAGTCGCCGGTAGGTCCGTGTGCCGTTTCTCAAAGACATAAGCCTGCCGTATGGTTCGATGCCCCGGTCTTCACAGATGCGGAGAAAAACTATACGATCAATGGTACGCTGGACGATAAAATTCAGTTCGCGTTTTTTCAGGCCGGGATTCCGCAGGGCAATATTGCGCACCGGTACTTCACGCCACCGATCAATTTCTTCGAGAAACGCTGTGTCCACCCCGGCGGTTCCCCGCTTTACCTTGCTTGACTCGGACATATCTGTCAAATTAACCTTTGAGGATTGCATAGCGAGAGAAGATAGGTGCAATCTCATCCCACCGGCTGATGTAATCAGTGTACGTCAGGTAAAAAATCCTGGCTGTTGAAGCCTTATCGGTTCTGCCCGGTTTTATCCGGCTATCATAGACGGCAAATTACTCAAAATCCGTCAGAATGCTGAGTGGTAATTTTGCCGACCAGGCATGTCGGCAAAGCTGGTAGGCCGGACCGATATCTTCCCTGATATTGACCGAGGGTTTTGAAGAAAGGATTGATAAACTCCTGACGAACCCGGACCTCGTTGTATTTGCCTGACCGATAAGTGTCGAGGTTGCGGTCGAAGCGTTCGACAAGTTTGTGTATTTCTTCGGAAGCTGACATCATTTACCTGCCTTGATGAAAACAAATAAAGGGAGCGTAACAGTTTAATCAATATATTTCAGCATCAAGAATGATGAAGTCGTAAAAATAAAGTTTTTACTCCCACCTTGACAATACAAAAATTCGCAAGTAAATCATTGATGCACTCGTAGAAAGTTGGATTTCCCCTTCCTTGGTGGGAGTGCTATAATGACTTTCTTCCTGTTACCCTCCCCCAACTTGTTGGGGAAGGCAAGAGAAGGCAAGGGAAAGGGGACATAACTAGTTTGAAATAGCGATGTTCTCACCCTCACCCCTGGCATTGATGCTTGCATGCATTAAAAATCATATAGAGTTGATTCGATACATTACGATATATTCGAACCGATTCGCGCCAGGGCAGGCCTTACCCTCTCCCATCAAAGGAGAGGGGTTTTAGGGATTTTTTACGAAACCGTCGAGGCTGAAATAATCATAAAGAAGGAAAGAAATGAAAATTATAAAAAAAGAGTGTGTGTTTCACGGAACCTACCTGAGAATTGTCAATAAACACTTTAAAAACGGTAAGGGGCAAGAAGGCATTTGGGAATCAATAGAAAGAAAAAACATATATAATAAAGGGGCTGTAGCAGTTGTCGCTATAACAAAAGAAAAGGAGCTGATCTTAGAAAGGAATTGGAGGTTTCCTCTGGAATCTTTTGTTATCCAGCTTCCAGCAGGCCTTACCGATAAAAAGGGTGAGAGTGAAGAAGAAGCCGCAAGGAGAGAACTTCTGGAAGAAACCGGTTATCTGGCGGGAAAACTCATTCCTGTTATCTCAACACCTTCATGTTCATCATTGATTCCTACCATAGTAACTCACTTTTTCGCTCCTGATGTGGAATTTTCAGGAATCACAATGAGGGATACCGCTGAAAAAATCGAGATCCTGAAAGTTCCCATCGAGGAAGTAGATGATTTTTTCTTGAATCTACCTGAAGATACAGAATTGGATCTCGGAGTCCTGGGCATACTCAGAATTATGGAAAATAAAAACCTTCTCTAAAAATCATACCTTGTGTATCATAAACCTGAATCTTTGTTCCGATATTGCCTGATTATTGATAAATGCTTGATAACAAAAGTTAAATACGTTATATGAGGCCTTAAAGTCAAGACCTTTGCAGAATATTCAATTTTGTTCAAGTTCAAGGAAGGCGAAGATTTTAA
>JAGGSD010000019.1 GCA_021159265.1 Syntrophobacterales bacterium
GTCCAGTGAAATCAACAAGTTATATTAAATTCGCCCAAACGAGTTACTTGGAAGGATAGAGAAATGGATACATTACTTAAAAAGATAGTTCTATCAATTTTGTTTGTTTTGCTGTGCTGTGTAACATCAACAGAAGCAAAAACCTTTAAAGTTGCTAGCTATAATGTGGAAAACCTTTTTGATCTTACCAGGGAAGGGACCGAATACGCAGAGTATATTCCGAATACTCGCCATGGCTGGACTAAGGGCATCGCAAACATTAAATATACCAATATTGCCAGAGTGATAAAGGACATGGGGGCCGATGTTGTCGTTCTGGAAGAAGTTGAGTCAAAGAAAGCGCTTATCCGTTTACGCAACAGGTTGAGAGACTTCGATATGGATTATCCTTATCTTGAAATTGCCGACTCCAGGGCAACGCCGGTGAAGTGTGCGGTACTTTCCAAGTTTGTAATTGTTGAAAAAAAGGAAATATATGTGGATAATGAAGCAGCAAGAAATATTCTTAAGATAGTTCTTGATATAGATAGTAATCGTTTCATCCTGTTTATCAATCACTGGAAATCGAAACGTGGTCCTGAAAGCATGAGAATAACTTACGCAAAAGCGCTCAGAAGAGAGATTGACAAGCTGAAAGAGGATACCGACTTTATCCTGACAGGCGATTTTAATTCTAACTACAATGAATACACAACCTTCAGAAATCGCAACAGTTTGAACAATACTAATGGTATTACGGGAATAAATCATATTCTAAGGACTATCAAAGATTCTGAGATGGTCAACGAAACAATACTGACAAAGCAGGCCTCAAACAGGTATCTGTATAACTTATGGCTTGAGATCGGTAAAAACAGTCGCTGGTCTTACATTTTTCACGGGGTGAAGGCAAGTCCGGACAATATTATCGTATCCAAAGGACTTTACGACAACAGAGGAATCTCCTATATCGATAATTCGTTTGATAAGTTTATCTCAGATTATCTGTTCAAGGGAAACACCATTTATCGATGGCAAAGGACACAAAATGGCATGGGCAGGCACATGGGGAAAGGGTACTCGGATCACCTGCCGGTTTTTGCGTATTTTTCCACCCAACCTTTCCATTTCAAAAACAAGGATACCCCTTCAGATAATATTACTCCCTTAAAGCCGGGAAAAGCCAAATCTCCACAGGGATTGCTTGACCTGAATAGCGCCACCAGAGAGGAACTTATGTCTGTCAATGGAATTGGCCCTGTTCTTTCAGCGAGGATAATAGCTGGGCGGCCGTATAAGACCATAGATGATTTGCTCAAAGTGAAGGGAATCGGACTCAAAAGACTTAAAAATTTTCGTTCCTATTTAGAAATTGCCCCTTGTCTTAACAAGTGATCTGCCAGGACAATACTGACCATGGCTTCGCATACGGGAATGATGCGTGGTATGACGCATACATCGTGCCTTCCTTTGATCGATAAAGTTGCCGGTTTTCCGTTAATATCAATGGTCTGCTGCTCTTTTTCTATGGATGAGATAGGCTTGCAGGCCACCCTGACAACGATTTCATCGCCATTGGTAATCCCGGCAAGTATTCCTCCGGCGTTGTTTGTCGCAAATCCTTCAGGTGTTATGTAATCATTGCATTCAGATCCGGACATTCTTGCTGACCGGATGCCGGCGCCGATTTCCACACCCTTTACCGTTCCAATGCTCATGAGAGCTTTGGCCAGATCGGCATCGATCTTGTCAAATACAGGTTCTCCCAGGCCCGGGGGGCATCCCCTGACCAGGATTTCTACAATTCCACCGATGGAATCACCCATTTTCTTTGCTTCTTCTAATTTGCTTTCCATCTTTCCGGCCGCATTCATGTCGGGGCAGAGGATACTGTTTCGGTCGATATCCGCCAGGATAATCTGTTTTGCCGCAATGCCGCCTAGCTCCCTGGTGTAGGCGACGATTTCTATTCCCTCTCCGACGATGACTTTTTTGGCAATAGCCCCGGCGGCTACACGGGCTGCGGTCTCACGACCGGAGGCACGACCGCCCCCCCGGTAATCCCGGATTTCGTATTTCCTGTAATAGGTAATGTCCCCATGGCCCGGCCTGAAAATGTTCCTGATATGGTCATAATCGGTGCTTTTGACATCCCTGTTTCTGATCATCAAGGAAATAGGTGTGCCCGTTGTTTTTTCCTCAAACGTGCCGGAGAGGATCTCTACCACATCTTCTTCTTTTCTGGGTGAACTTGACTGGCCGCGCCCTGGTCTTCTTCTGTTCAGTTCTTCTTGTATGTCCGATTCATTGAGCGGAATGTTGGGGGGACACCCATCAACTACCACACCTATGGCTTTTCCGTGTGATTCCCCCCATGTGGTTACTTTAAATAGTGTTCCTGTTATATTTCCTGACATGGTTGTTCCTCTGTTATGTTGGGTTTCGTTCCCGCAATCCAACCTGCTTCCGGTCTATTCAGGGTGGCATGGACAAATTTATTTGTCCGTGCAGTCTGTCGGGTTACGATGTTCCAAAAAATTGAGTATGTCATTAACTATACCTTCAATTCTTTTTCCCGAAGTATCAACGGTAAAGTCGGCCAATTCCCGGTAAGTGGGCTCCCTTTTTTTTAGAATTAACGTGGTTTCCGTTTCAAGATCGTTAAGGGAAAGGGGAGGGCGCTGGCTTTTTGTATTTTGATCGACAAGCATTCTTTCCATGATTGTTTCTACATCGGCAGTAAGCCAGACAAAAAGGCCATTCTTTTTCAGGGCTTCCCTGTTTTCTTGATTTTCGAATGCTCCGCCCCCTGTTGCGATAATGTTTTTGTTCATCGCCGAGAGTTTTCTGATCACTTCTCTTTCTTTCTTGCGGAACAAGTCCCAGCCGCCTTTTTCCACGATTTTATTGATCGGCATACCCGCCCGCTCAACAATTAGATCATCGGTGTCAAAAAAAGGCAGGCCTAATCTTTCGGAAAGTTTCTTCCCTGCAGATGTTTTTCCCGTGCAGCGATATCCGATTAAAACAATATTTTTCATTCGTAGAGAGTATCCAGCACATCCCAGAATTCCGGGAAGGATTTATTGACACATTTTTGATTTTTGATTTTTATTCCTTTTGTTACCAGCCCTGCTATTGCGAAGCTCATTGCTATGCGATGATCGTTGTACGTCTCTATCTCAGCGCTATGAGGTGTTCCTCCATTGATGACAAGGCCGTCTTCCAGTTCCGTTGCATTGATACCGATTCTGTTCAGTTCCGTTACCAGGGCTTCTATTCTGTTACTTTCTTTTAATCGAAGGTGAGAGACATTGTCAATCACTGTCTGTCCGGGTCTGAAAGCCGACAGAACGGCGAGTGTCGGAACCATGTCGGGCATGTCCGACATGTCGAACCGGTAATCACCTCTATTTAGCTTCCTTCCTGCAACTTCTACCCAGTCAGAGCCCCTGATTATATGACAACCCAGTTTTTCCATAATCTCCAGAAACCCGATGTCTCCCTGTAAGGTATTCGGATTTACATTCAGGACCCTAACCCTTCCTTCACAAAGAACCGCAGCCAAGAAAAAGTAGGAAGCGCTTGATACATCGCTTTCAATGAGATATCTACTCCCCATGTATCTTTGAGGAGCCTTGACGATGTATTTATTTCCCCCTTTCTTTATTACTTCCACCCCGAAATGATTCATAATCTCTACGGTCATATCGATGTAGGGCATTGAAAACGTCATGCCTCTGAGTTCTATTTCAACGTCATTTCCCGCGTAAGGAGAGGTGATAAGAACGGAAGATATATACTGGCTGCTTTCAGCATTGGTAAAGATCGTTTTCCCGCCCTGAAAACTCCCCCCTTGAATTATTACAGGAGGATATCCGCTTTTATCTGTGCTTACACATTCAACACCCAATATTTGCAACGCTTCAAGAAGAGGTTTTACCGGTCTTTCTCTGAGGCGGTCGCTTCCATCCAGGACAAAATTGCCCGTGCCTAGAGAGACAACCGCTGTCAGAAATCTCAAGGCTGTGCCGTTATTTCCCAGGTAGAGTTTCTTCCCGGGATTTTGTATATTTCCGCCGGTTCCGGTTACAATGATATCTTTATCAGCAACAAGGATATCAGCACCAAGGGATTGGAGGGCGTCCATCAGATATTTTGTGTCTTCAGAGATCAATGGATTGCGCAAGAAGGACTTTCCTTCAGCGAGAGAGGCAATGATTAGGGCCCTCTGCGTGTAGCTCTTTGAGCCGGGTATCTTAACGGTCGCATCCAGGTCTTTTATTTGTTTAATTTCTTTCATTTTTCAGTTTTTCTACGACAATTTTCTTCATAAAATCCACAGGGGGCTTGAGACCCGTCCAGATTCTTAGCTGCTCTGCTCCCTGGTGGATAAACATGGAAACACCGGAAATGGTTCTGCATCCAGCCTCTTCGGCGTCTTTCAAAAGCTTTGTTTTCAGGGGATTGTAAATAATATCCATAATGCATCTGAAGTTTTTGAGTACATCTCTGCTTGCGGGTGATTTTTCCGTGTCCGGGAACATTCCCACCGGTGTCGTATTAATGAGGCAGTCCCCGTTTATTTTCCCTGTTTCTGTTAGGGGATAAAACTCGCACCCGAACTCCCTTGCAACTTTTTCCCCTTTTTTTATGGTTCTGTTCAGAACTACGGGAATTCCCCCTTCTTTCAGAATACCGTAAACAGCGGCTCGCGCGGCTCCGCCTGCCCCCAGGATTGCAAACTTCCCCCCCCTGATCTCCATTGATTCTTTCAGGGCAAGGACAAGGCCTGTCCAATCGGTGTTGTCTCCTTTAAGACTGCCGTTTGAATTCGTGATTGTATTCACTGCGCCGATTCTGCCGGAGCTGTCACTGATTTCATCAAGATATTCCATAACGGCGGTTTTATGAGGTATCGTTATACTTGCCCCCTTGATATTCATTTCTTTAATTTTCACTGGAATATCCTGAACATTTTTTATGCATATTGCCATGTAACGGGCGTCGATTTTTATTTTGTTGAATGCCGCGTTATGCATCAGAGGTGAAAGACTTTGTGCTACGGGATTGCCGAAGATGACAAAGGTCTTTGAATTATTTTTCATCATTCAAAATCCTGAAGATTTTTTTCATTTCTTCAATAGTTAATTGTCCCGGGGCGGATTCCGCGCCCTTTTCAAGAGAAGCATAGCTCAAATATGAACCGAAATAAGGCGCCATGATCCTGCTGATTTTCCCTTTTGTCCCCATGCAAAGGGCGATAATTTTTGTGTTTGTCTTTTTTGCAAAATTGATCAGTTTCAACATCTTAAGATTATCTTCCATAGATTTGGCAAAGGTTGCAATTTTCACAATATGCGCGCCTTTGCCGGCGCATTCATTGAATATGTTTTGTAACTTACTGTAGGACGGAGTCCCGTTAAAATCGTGATGGGAGATGATTAATTTCGTCCGGTTTCCATATTTCTTTATGTTGTTTAAGAGTTTTTTCGTCAGGGTTTCATCTGTGCTCAGTTCTATATCAACGAAGTCGGCTTTTAAAGAGACTGTCTTGTTCAGTAAAGAGAACCTTTTTTCTTCATCGTCTTCGAAATTTCCTCCTTCGTCTTTCTTGCGTGCGGTTACAAGTATTTTGCCTGTTTTTGCGGAAAACAGCTTTTCCAAATTCACATTCCTGATGAAGTCGATTCGAAGTTCCACAACGTCAGCCAGGGAAAAGCATTTTTCCATTTGTCTTATGGCCTCTTCATTTGTTGCCGCAACTACAGGAACACATATCATGATTCAGGGTCCCCCGTCGGATAAGATCCGAGAATTTTGATGAACGTGGACTGAGCTTGTAGATCTTCCAGGCATTCTTTTATTTTTTCTTCCTCCATGTGTCCTTTGAAATCGACGAAGAATAAATATTCCCACATCCTGTCTTTGATGGGGTAGGATTCAATCTTTACCAGATTGATCTTCTTTTTGGCAAAGGGCTTTAGTGAGTCATAGAGGGCTCCCGGCGTGTGCCGGGTTGCAAAGAAAATTGAAGTCTTATCGCTGCCCGTTCGTTTCCGCTTCCCTCTTCCGATAACCAGGAATCGTGTTACATTTGAAGAACGATCTTCTATTCCTTCCGAGATGATATTAAGACCGTAAAGGGAAGCGGCATTGTTGCTTCCGATTGCGGCGCCTTCACTATCTTCCAGAACTTTTTGAGCGGCTTTCGCCGTGCTTTCCGTTTCATTGAGAGAGCATTGAGGCAGATTCTTTCTGAGCCATGCCTGACACTGGGCCAAGGCCTGGGGGTGAGAATAGACTCTCTTTATCTCATGCAAATCTTTCCGGGTTGATATGAGGGAATGGCTGATCAGAAGAAAAACCTCGGCCAGGATATTCAGAGGTGTTGAAATCAGTCTGTCCAGTGTCAGTTTGACTGTACCCTCAAGAGAATTTTCCACAGGAACGACACCCCAGTCTGCTTTCTTTCTTTCGACCTGGTTAAAGACGTCAAATATAGTCGGCTGAGGTGAAAAGAGGGTACTTCTGCCAAAATGGGACTGGGCCGCGGCATGGGTAAATGATGCCTCCGGTCCCAGGTACGCTACCGATACAGGCGCCTGGAGAGTTCGTGATGCGGATAGAATCTCGGTGAATATTTCTTTCAAAGATCTTTCCGGTAGAGGTCCTTCGTTGACCTCGTTCAGATAATGATATATCCTGCTCTCCTGGGAGGGATCATAAATATCCAGATCCTGTTTTTTTTTGATTTTTCCAATTTCCAGTGATATGCGGGCACGCTCATTTAAAAGCTTAACAATTCTTTCATCCTTTTTTCTTAGTTTATTCCTAAATTCTTTCAATGATTCCCGTGTCATTTTCTCAATTCCTCAATGGTTTCGCGAATGATCGCCTCTTTTACTGATCCGTTAATAAAAGGCACCCCGATTTTTTTCAGCAGCACGAAGTGGACTAAGTCACCTTTTTTCTTTTTATCCGTTCTGATTTTTGAGAGCATTCCTTCCATACTGATTGACGTGTGGAGATGATCAGGAAGGTCTATTGATTTGATAAGATGTTCTATTCTGTTTCTATCTTCGGATGAAAGATAATTCAATTTTTCCGATATCCTGGCCGAGGCAATCATGCCGATGGATACCGCATTTCCGTGGGGAATCATATATCCTGACTCTGCCTCGATGGCGTGTCCTATTGTATGCCCGAAATTGAGGATACGGCGCACACCCATATCCATTTCGTCGATTTCGACGATTCCCTTTTTTATTTTGCATGATCGTTCTACCATCAATTCAAGAAGATCCATACTCCTGCTTTTGATATTCTCGGTTTCTCTTTCAAGTATGTTAAAAAGCTCCATATCATCAATAATACCATACTTGACAATTTCCGACAGACCGTTCATAAATTCTTCATCGGGAAGGGTTTTCAAAAACTGAAGATCTATAAAGACAGATTTCGGCTGGAAAAATGCTCCCAGCAGATTTTTGCCTTCCGGAAGATCGATTCCTGTTTTTCCACCGATACTGCTGTCGACCTGGGCCATGAGAGTCGTTGGTATCTGGATATAAGGGATGGATCTCATGTAAATGGATGCTATGAAACCTGTCATATCGCCGGTAACGCCTCCACCCAGCGCGATCAGCGCAGAGTTTCTGTCCGCACCAAGGTTAATCAGCTTTTTTATGATGGTTAAGACCGTGTCGGTATTTTTCGAAATTTCTCCCGCGGGAAACTCTATCAAATCAACATTCAGATTCACATTTTTTAATGCTGTTAATAACTCTTCTCTATAAAGTGATGACACATTGGAATCGGTAATCACAATATAGTGACGGGCGAGGTTGCTTTTCGAAATGACAAGTCCTATGCGGTCGAGGATATTATGACCGATACAAATCTCATAAGAAGTAGAAGATTGCTTGTCGAGGTTTACCTTGATTCTTTTCATGCCGTCACCTTCATTTCTGTTCTTATTAGTTTTTCAAGTTTTCTTATTTCTTCCATAAGGTCATAGAACCTTTCCGGTTTTAAAGACTGCATTCCGTCTGAGACGGCTTTTCCCGGTTCGGGATGGACTTCGATCATGACGCCATCCGATCCTACTGCCAGGGCTCCTTTTGTCAATGGCAGGATGTATTTCCAGTGGCCTGCCGCATGGCTCGGATCAACAATTACCGGCAGATGAGACAACTCCTTTAAGACCGGTACAGCGCTGAGGTCGAGGGTGTTGCGGGTTGCCGTTTCAAAAGTGCGGATACCCCGCTCGCAAAGTATAACATCGTCATTTCCCGAAGACAGGATGTATTCCGCAGACATTAGGAGTTCTTCAATGGTCGTCATCATGCCACGCTTGAGCAGAACAGGTTTTTTCGCCTTTCCCACCTTTTTCAAGAGAGCGAAGTTTTGAACATTCCTTGCACCGATCTGCAAAATATCGGTGTATTCTTCTACGAGATCCACATCAGAGGTATTGAGGACCTCAGTAATGATAGGCATTCCTGTTTTATCTCCGGCCCTTCTTAAAAGCTTCAAACCTTCCTCTTCCATACCCTGGAAACTGTAAGGTGAAGTTCTGGGCTTGAAGGCTCCTCCCCTGATAATGTTTGCCCCGCCCTTTTTCACGATGAAGGCACTTTCCATCATCTGTTCCGCACTCTCAATTGAACAGGGGCCTGCTATTATAATGAACTCCGGGCCACCGATTTCAATGTTGCCTACACGGATGACTGTATTGCCTTCTTTCACCTCACGGCTGGCTAATTTATAAGGTTTCAGGATAGGTATTGTTTTTTCGACTCCTGAAAGAGATTCAACAAACTTCAGATGTTCTTTGCCACGGTTATCTCCTACAGCGCCGATGATTGTCTGTTCAACTCCCGGGGAAAGGTGAGTTTTGTAACCGACGGATTCGATCCACTTGACTACATTTTCGGTTTGTTCTTCTGTTGCATTTTTTTTCATTACAATAATCACTTTTAAACCCTCCTGTTAAAAAAGGCCATGATGTATCAGAGGTGACACCATGGCCTTATAAATAAAAAAGCCATGGTATAGAACCTTTCGGTCTACCCATGGCTTAGCTTTTTATTTGTTTATTTTTCAGATACTCCTAAGCGATGGGCAAACCGATTCACCAAAATAAAAATAGCTAAACCAGTAATTCAGATTAATAACTCTACCCATCGTAAAAATATCCCTCTTGAAATTCTACAGCTCTATAAACACGAATTTGGATTGCTGTCAAGAAGAAAATCATCATTTTAAT
>JAGGSD010000363.1 GCA_021159265.1 Syntrophobacterales bacterium
ACGAGGACTTCAGGTCTTTAATGCTGCCTTTGTCCTGAACGCTGAACCATGAACCTGTGAACGGTTACCTAAATAAACAGCGCTTTTACAATGAAGGAGGTTAATATCCGATGAAGATTTTCCGATCTCACATACTACTCTGCGGAGGCACGGGTTGTCGCGCTTCCGGCAGCCTCGCAGTAAAAAAAGCTTTGACTGATGAACTCGTCAAAAGAGATCTTTCCGATGAAATTAAAATTATCGAAACCGGCTGCCAGGGGTTTTGCGCCATGGGACCCAACATGGTGGTCTATCCTGATGGAATCATGTATATGCTGGTCCGGCCGGATGATATTCCCGAACTCATCGAAGAACACTTCATAAAAGGAAGACCATTAGAGAGACTTTTATACAAAGAACCTGCCACTGAAGAAGCCATTCCCACCATGAATGAAATCCCTTTCTTTGCCCATCAGGAGTTGAGGGTATTGAGAAACAAGGGGCTCATCGATCCTGAAAAAATAGATGAGTATATTGCCAGAGACGGTTACTCCGGCATGGCGAAGGCACTGACTGAAATGACACCGGAGGAAATTATCCAGGAAGTGCTGGATTCCGGTCTGCGAGGGAGAGGTGGAGCCGGGTTCCCTACCGGCTTGAAGTGGAAGTTTGCCGCTGCATCAAAAAACGATGTCAAATATATCCTCTGCAATGCCGATGAAGGAGACCCCGGAGCATTTATGGACAGAAGTGTTCTCGAAGCTGACCCACACGCCGTTTTAGAAGGCATGGTCATAGCCGCGAAGGCTATCGGCGCCCACCAGGGTTATATTTACTGCCGGGCGGAGTATCCCCTGGCCTTGACAAGACTGAATATTGCCATAGAACAGGCAACAGAATATGGCCTTTTAGGCAAGGATATACTAGGAACAGGATTTGATTTAGACCTTGAGATATATCAGGGCGCCGGAGCCTTTGTATGTGGAGAGGAAACGGCTCTGATGACCTCGATCGAAGGAAAACGGGGGATGCCGAGACCCCGGCCCCCATTCCCGGCAATAGCGGGATTATGGGAAAAACCCAGCGTTCTTAATAACGTGGAAACCCTTGCCAATATTGGTCAGATTATCCTTAAGGGAAGTGCGTGGTATAACAGCATCGGCACTGAGAGAAGCAAGGGCACCAAGGTCTTTGCTCTCACGGGCGATGTAAATAATGTAGGCCTTGTCGAGGTTCCTATGGGAACCACCCTGGGAACCATCGTTTATGATATCGGAGGTGGCATACCCAATGGCAAGAAATTCAAGGCCGCACAGTTAGGAGGCCCTTCAGGCGGAATGATCCCCCTTGAGCATCTTAATGCACCCATTGATTACGAAAGAGTTGCAGAACTGGGGGCAATTATGGGATCGGGCGGCATGATTGTCATGAATGAGGACATGTGTCCCGTTGATATGGCCCGTTTCTTCATGGGTTTCTGTCAGGATGAATCCTGCGGAAAGTGTACACCCTGTCGTGAGGGAACAAAGAGAATGCTCGAAATTCTCACGAATATCTGTGAGGGAAGAGGCCAGGAGGGAGATATCGAACTTCTCGAAGAAATGGCCGGCATTATCAAAGATTCCGCGCTTTGCGGACTCGGTCAGACAGCTCCCAATCCCGTATTAAGCACAATTCGTTACTTTAGAGATGAGTATGAAGCGCATATCAAGGATAAGCGCTGTCCGGCAGTCGTCTGCACCGCCCTTTTCAAATCGCCGTGCCAGCATGCCTGCCCGATCGGAATGGATGTGCCGTCTTATATAGCCCTGATTCGCGCAGGACGTCTTGAAGACGCCTACAAGGTAATGTTGAGAACAAATCCTTTCCCATCCGTGTGCGGAAGAGTTTGCGATCATCAGTGCCAATCCAAATGCAGAAGAGGCGCTCTGGATGAACCTGTCGCCATTAAATTCCTCAAGAGATTTATTACAGACAACGAGAACAGGCCGAAGGTCGATCCCGTGCCTGTTACGAGGAAAGAAAGAATTGCCGTCATCGGCGCCGGACCTGCCGGTCTGACAGCCGCAAAAGATCTTGCAATACGAGGTTATCAAGTAATCGTCTTCGAAGAACTGCCCGAGCCGGGCGGGATGATGCGCTATGGAATCCCATCATACAGGTTGCCGAGAAACATCCTGAAGGGTGAAATCGATGGTATAGAAGCCCTCGGCATCGAAATCAGGTGCAATACCCGTGTAGGAAGGGACATTTCGTTCGAAAAGATTGGTGAAGAATTTGATTATATTTACCTTGCTCCCGGTGCGCACAAGAGTCAGAGAATGAGGGTAGAAGGTGAGGATATGGAAGGCGTCTTCGGAGGTGTTGAGTTTCTCAGAGATTTCAACATTAATGAAAAAGCATGGTTAAAGGGTGAAAAAAGCCTGGGAAGCCAGGTGGCCGTTATTGGTGGTGGAAATTCAGCTATAGATGCCGCTCGTGTTGCACGCCGTCTGGGAGCTGATGTAACCATCCTCTACCGCCGTTTCAGACAGGATATGCCCGCCGCGGAGGAAGAAATTGAAGCAGCCGAACATGAAGGAATTAAAATTGAATACCTTGTGGCGCCCCTTAAGATTATAGGAAAAGATGGCAAGGTAGCCGGCATTACCTGTCAGAGGATGAAACCGGGAGATTTTGACAGTAGCGGAAGAAGAAGGCCTGTTCCCGTGGAGGGTTCTGATTTCACCTTGGCCGTTGATTCCATTGTTGCGGCCATCGGCCAGTCACCGGATCTCTCATTCGTTCCCGAAGGCAGTGGCGTTTCCGTAAATAAATGGTCCTATTTCGATCTGGCAGAAGGATGCAAATCTCAAAGTACCCATGAAAAGTTCTTTGCAGGCGGCGATGCGGTAACGGGACCGTGGACAGTTGTCGGTGCCATTTCAGCTGGCCATCAGGCCGCCGCAGATATTGACCAGGCAATCAGAAACAAAAACGGGGAACCCTCTTACGAAGCGCCGCCCGAAGAGAAAATCGAAATACCGTTTGAAATTGACGAAGAAACGGAAGAACAGCCCCAGGCGAAGATGCCGGAATTGGACAGCGCCAAAAGAAGAACAAACTTCAGTGAAGTCGAACTCGGTTTCTCTCCGGAAATTGCCGTTGAAGAAGCAAAAAGATGTCTGAGATGCGACGTTGAGATATAAGCTGATAGAATGATGTTATACGAGCGCCTCCGAAACGTTGTAACCATTCACGGGTTCAAGGTTCCATTCTTGTCCCCGGACTGCATTTGGGATGTGTATTTACGGGAAAAGCGTCAGCTTCGTCAGGCCTGAAACAAAATCCGGAGTCAAATTGGCAATTATTTGCGAAAATGAACATTTTTGACTAGGACTTCAGGTCTTTAATGCTGCCTTTGTCCTTAACGCTGAACCATGAACCTGTGAACGGTTACGAAATGTTATAGTGAAAAGAGGCGCTCTATAACAAAAAGACAGAAGGAAAAGAATAATGATCACGGAAAATAAATCAGGTTATCGCTGGGTAATATTTTCGATATTTGTTGTATCCCATCTTGTTATATCCCTTGCAGGTTTCGGATGGGGTCCCTTGGCGCCTTTCTTAAAAAAGGCAATGGCCATTAATTCCACTCAGATAGGTCTTATTTCTTCGTCTTTCTACTTCGCCGCAGCGATCTCGGCCTTTCCGGCAGGCATTGCAGTAGATCGTTATGGGGTAAAGAAAGGCATTTTTTTCTGGCTTGGATTTACGGGTATCACCTTGTTTTTCTTGAGTTTTACCAAGGTGTATATTGTTTTTCTGATTTTTGCCGCAATTGCGGGTCTCGGATACGCTGCGGGCAATCCCGTTGCCTCTAAAGGACTCTTTATGTGGTTCGATCAAAAGACACGGGGAACTGCATTTGGAATAAAGCAGGCTGCCATCCCTGTGGGCGCCGCAATAGCAGGAGTATTGGTTATTTATCTTTGCGAAAGGATCGGCCCGTTTTTATCCATAAGAGTAATCAGCCTTGCTATTATATTAACGATGGCGTTCGCCGTCTTTTTTTATCATAATCCAAATGAAAAATCGGTTATTCCGGATACAGGTTCTCCAAAAAGCGTGTTAAAGATACTTGATTTCAGGGCTCTTTTTAACAACACACCTTTACTGCTTGTATCATTATATATGGCAATGCTCGGGTTGGCTCAAGGTGTTATTTCAACATTTCTGATCCTCTATATAAATGAAAGTCTGGGGTATCCCCTGCTTGCCGCAGGTTCTTTTTTATCAATGTTGATGATTGGTGCAGCAACGGGCAGAAGCCTATGGGGAATAGTAAGTGATCGTCTTTTTAATGGAAACCGCAAACCGGTTTTGAATATTATATCCGTGATTGCGGCAGTGAGCATTACCATACTCGCATTCTGGAACAGCGTCTGGCCCGGCTGGCTGTTGATGATTGTTGTAATTATTACAGGAATGTCGTGTATCGGCTGGAATGGCATTTGTCTGGCCACGGTTTCTGAGATCAGCGACAGTGACAAGACCGCCTCCTCCATTGGATTAGCTTCTACCACTGGATGGGTGGGGCTTTTCACTGGTCCAATAATTTTTGGGAGTCTGACTGACAATTTTGGCTACTTTTATGCCTGGTCTTTTGTTGCTGTCATTTGTGTCCTGTCCCTGATTTTATTGATTTATTTCCCGATGAAAAAAAGCATTTAGAATCACATCCGAAATGACAAATTAAAACAAGTTACTTCCCATTATAATGCGCAAAGCGGCATAGCGGAGCTTTTTACGAGACTGTCAAACTTTGCCCCCTGATATGAATCTCTTCTTTCCAGTTCTTTGTCGATGGAGTTGAGGACGTCCATCTTGTTTTTCCCCCACTCGGGAGCCAGGTATATATCTCTGTAGCCGTCAGATGTGAGTCTTTGAATGATCATTTCGGGTGGTAATATTTCAAGAATATCGCAGACGGTGTTTACATATTCTTCCTTCGTTATCATCCTGATTTTGCCCTGTTGATAAAGATCGCCAAGGACGGTTCCTTCCAGGGCAAGGAGGAGATGAATCTTTATACCGTTGATCGGTAATGAAGCCACGGCTTTTGCCGTTTCAAGGATATCATCGTGAGTCTCTCCGGGAAGGCCGACTATTATATGGGCACAGATATTGATTTTCTTCCCCGCAGTTCGCTTTACGGCATCAACAAAAGTCCTGGCGTCATGACCGCGATTGATAAATTTCAGCGTCTTATCATGAATGGACTGAAGGCCGTATTCCAGCCAGACATCGTAATCTTTCGTATATTTTTCCAACAGATTGATTACGTCGTCCGGGACACAATCCGGTCTGGTTCCGATGGCAAGACCTGCAATGTCATCCTGTGAGAGGGCTTCATCATAAAGAGATTTTAACCTTTCATAAGGGGCATAGGTATTGGTGGCGGTCTGGAAATAGGCGATAAACTTTTTGGCGTTTCTCATTCGCGTGTAAAGTTTTTTACCATTACTGATCTGCTCGGTCACGGACGGAAGAGGCCCCTGTTGCCTCAACATGGAAAAGCCGGTATTACAGTAGATGCACCCTCCCCTCGCTATGGTCCCGTCACGATTCGGACATGTGAATCCCGCGTCAATCTGCAACTTATAGACTCTGCACCCGAACCGGTTGACCAGATAGCTTTTAAAATCGTAATAGCGTTTTGAGTTATTCCAGAATTCAGGCTTTGACATGGATCCTCACTTTTTTGTTGTCTTTTTCAAGCCAATGTTATTAAACTATTAACCTTAATTCAAGTTATTAAATCTGGAGAATTATGAGTCTGCCAAAAGAATTTGATGTTATCGTCGTCGGGGCGGGACATGCCGGGTGCGAAGCGGCTCTTGCCGCGGCGCGAATGGGGTGTGAAACACTGCTTTTTAATATCAATCTTGATTCGATTGCCCTGATGCCGTGCAATCCCGCTATCGGCGGTCTCGCAAAAGGCCAGTTGGTGAAGGAAATAGACGCCCTCGGCGGCGAAATGGCGAAAACAGCCGATAAGACGGCCTGCCATTTCCGCCTTTTAAACAGGTCCAAGGGCCCTGCTGTTCAATCTTCCAGAGTTCAGTGCGATAAGCAGCTCTACAGACTTGCCATGAAAGAGATCGTGGAAAAGGAAAAGCGCCTCTATGCCAGACAGGCCCTCGTTGATGAACTCGTTGTCGAAGATGGAAAAGTCATGGGGGTCGTGGACAATACGGGGTTTTTCTACAAGGGGAAAACAGTTGTAATAACGACGGGAACATTTCTGAACGGTCTGGTTCATGTGGGTGTTTCCCGCCAGTCCGCAGGCAGGGCAGGCGAAATTGCCTCCGTATGTCTGGCCGAGTCGCTCAGGAAATTGGGTTTCGAGATGGGACGTATGAAGACGGGAACACCACCAAGGTTGCGCGCTTCATCCATTGATTTTTCCGTTCTTGAAAGACAGGACAGCGATCCCGATCCACAGCCGTTTTCATATAAGACAGAAAAACTGCGTGCGGAAAGACTTCCTTCCTACTTCGGTTCCACAACGCAGGCAACCCACAAGTTGATTCGAGACAATATCCTGCAATCGCCCCTCTATTCCGGTGCGATAAAGGGGGTCAGCGCCCGTTACTGCCCGTCGCTGGAAGACAAGGTGATGCGTTTTGCCGACAAGGAGAAACATCCTGTCGTACTTGAATTTGAAGGTCTTGAAACGGAAGAGATCTACGCAAAAGGACTGGGGAACAGCCTTCCCCTGGAACTCCAGGAAAAGCTGGTTCATTCTGTCCCCGGCCTTGAGGAAGCGGAAATCATGCGAAGCGCTTACGCTATCGAATACGATTTTGTCCAGCCGACTCAGCTCAAACAGACCCTCGAAACAAAACTCGTCAAGGGGCTCTATCTTGCCGGGCAGATCAACGGCACTTCCGGTTATGAAGAGGCCGCCGGTCAGGGAATGTGGGCCGGGATTAATGCCGCTCTTGCCGTCCAGAAAAGAAAACCCTTTATCCTTGACCGTTCCGAAGCGTATATGGGAGTTCTTGTCGACGACCTGATTACAAGAGGCGTTGATGAACCATACAGAATGTTTACGTCCAGAGCTGAGTACCGTCTCACGTTAAGGGAGGATAACGCCACAATCCGGCTCATGGGTAAAGGCTGCGATCTTGGCCTGATCTCACGTGATGACTATACCGACCTGAGAGAGAAAGTCCGGCAGATTGAATCGGGAATTCAAAATCTGTCTTCAAAAAAGGTATACCCTGTAACTGACGTCAAACGGATTCTGTCTGAAATGAACACCTCGCCGATTAAGAGTCCGGTAACATTTTACCAACTTCTAAAAAGACCCGAACTTATGTATGATGATCTGAAGGCCTTTGACGGATGGGAAGAAATACCCGACAGAATGGTAAAGAAACAGATTGAGATTGAGGCAAAATACGAAGGGTATATCAAAAGGCAGGCAGACTCGGTTCGAAAATTTAAAAACCTGGAAGAAAAGAAGATACCTCCGGAGATCGATTACAATGCCATGCCGGGGCTTTCCAATGAACTGAAAATGAAACTGGCCGCTGTCGCGCCCGTTTCTATGGGCCAGGCACAGAGAATACCGGGAATGACACAGGCAGCTCTGACGGCCATATTGATTACCATGAAGAAAATGGAAGGGTAGCATCCAAACAATTGCACCATGCAGGAGGATATGGATGAAAGAAGAATATATGCTGTCCGGGAAAATAGTCCGGTTAATGGAAAAAGGGGTAAAAATCCCCAATCCTTATTCTGTGGAAGTCGGGGAAGATGTGGACATAGATAGAATTTCCAGCAATGGAATTGTCCTCCACAGCGGAACCAGAATCTACGGTAAAAAAACTCTTATCGCATCCGGAACAAAGCTGGGATATGAAGCGCCTGCTGCCATCGTCAACTGTCAAATCGGTTCCGGAGTGGAACTGAAAGGAGGGTTTTTCAAAGAATCCGTATTTCTGGATAAATCCAATATGGCTTGTGGAGCACAGGTGAGAGAGGGTTGTCTTCTCGAAGAAGAAGCCAACGGAAGCCACACAGTCGCTCTGAAACAGACAATTCTGTTTCCCTTTGTAACACTGGGAAGTCTGGTAAATTTCTGTGATTGTTTCATGGCTGGGGGCACGAGCCGCAAAAACCACAGCGAAGTGGGAAGTTCTTACATCCATTTTAATTATACCCCGAATCAGGATAAGGCGACTGCATCACTTATCGGAGATGTACCCGGAGGAGTCATGCTCAATCAACCGCCGATTTTTCTCGGTGGACAGGGAGGATTGATCGGTCCGGCACGAATAGGCTATGGCACGGTTATAGCGGCGGGAACAGTCTATCACGGTAATTGTCCTGAAGGAGGTAAACTCTTAAGCGGAAGCAAAGATGAAACCTGTGAGAAGAAATTTTATCCCGGTTTTTACGCGGATATAAGGAATAAAGTTTACAATAACATCTGCTATCTGGCCAACCTTCTCGCCTTGAAGCAATGGTATGCCTTTGTCCGCCTGCCCTTTTTCAAGGTCCAGGAATTCGGCGATGAATTATATGAAGGAGCAGTGGAAAAACTGGAGATGGCCATTGAGGAACGGTTAAAACGGTTCGAAGCTCTTTCTGAGAAAATGGAAATATCCATTGAAATCGGCAGAAAGATTCTCAAAGGCGAAACCGG
Source organism: Syntrophobacterales bacterium (assembly GCA_021159265.1). Classification (GTDB taxonomy): domain Bacteria; phylum Desulfobacterota; class Syntrophia; order Syntrophales; family UBA6807; genus UBA3084. Next base: position 8,681 of record JAGGSD010000363.1, read on the forward strand.
AGAAAAAGTGCTCAGGCAACAGAAGGAATTCCTGGCTAACTGGCAAAACATTAAAAAATGCTTTACAGAAAAAACGGAAGAGACCTGCGCCCTGAAGGAAAGAGATTCGTTTCTTCAAATCATCCGGGAAAAATTAAAAGAGGAAGAACAAAATTACATAAAAGTTATCCAGTCACTGGATATGGGTACCTCGTCAACAGGCTCTGCCTGGCTTCAGGCCATTGTTGACCGGATTACAAACAATGCGCTGAATGTCGTTCCTTCGTTTAAATCATGACAGACAGCGATTAACATCGGTTACCTAACCCGGACAAGCCGGAACCAGGATGAACATCGAACATCGAACGTCCAACATCGAATGTTGAATGGGAAAAGGCG
>JAGGSD010000372.1 GCA_021159265.1 Syntrophobacterales bacterium
GAACATTTGAATATTAGAAATTCGGATTTGTTTCGCATTTAGTGCTTCGAATTTCCAGTTTATCTGGGTTAGGCTGTAGGCTGAAGACTGTTAGCCTGAAAACCTACTAATAGGTTACAGCCTATATACCCTCAGGCTTCAGTTTTTATCCCGTTTCATTCACAGAGATTACATCCCCTAAAGGGATATCCTGCCCGTTAACTGAGAGAACAGGAGACCCTTCATCAAAAGAAACTCCCATTACTTTTCCCGTTATCATTGTATAAGCTGGAACCACATCTCCATTAGCATCGGTTGCAGACACCTCAAAAGTATAGTTGCCGGCTGCAATACCACTGCAATTCCACGTAACTGAACTCTCACCCTCCTTTTGACTTCCAAGATCGAGAGTATCCACAAGATTACCTCCCTCATCATAAATACTGACAACAACCTTTTCAGCGCCTTCTGTCAGATTATAAGTAAGGTCGGCAGATGTGCCGTCTACTTTAATGACATTGCCTATCGCGGTTATTTCCTTGCCGATAAGGTTTGCCGCCTGGGAATTATTTAACGAGGCCTGATAAAGGCCCAGGGTTTTTAATTGATCATTCATATTGCTCAACTGCTCAAGGCTGGAAAACTGGGCAAGCTGCGCTGTAAAATCCGTGCCGTCAAGCGGATTAAGAGGATCCTGATGTTTAAGCTGGGCTATCATCATTTTAAGAAAATCATCTTTTCCTATCGCGCTCGTCTCCAGAGTTTGCAAACTTCCGCCGCCGCCGATTATACCTTCTATACCTGTCATTTTATACTCCTTTCATTAGGCGGATAGGTTTAAGGCTGAAGGAAAAACCACCTTCTACCTCCTACCCTTCTCACACTCTTTGTGTCTCTGCCCTTTTGTCCCTCTGTGCCTGAGTAGTTACGCAAACAAACTGACACGACCGCCATGCTTGTCACTTCGAACGCGCGGATTTTCTTCCTCAAACGATGGTGAGTTATGATTTAAAGAATTTTGTTTCCCGTTCCGGGTTTCTTCGTTCCATCCCGGATTTCCGCCTTCACCAAATAATGTTCCGTTCTGCCCTGATCTATAATTAGCGCCATCAGACTTTTCCTGAACTAATACATTTATGGCATCCGTAACCAATCCGTGACTGCGAAGAGAGCCTTTGAGACTTTCCATATTTGACTCCAATATATGCCTGACATCATTATTCTCCGTCTGGAGGATAAGACGAACTTTATTATCCCTGACAAGCACATCCACATCGAGTGCACCCAGACGGGGCGGATTGAGCATAATTCTTACCCTTCCGGGCTTCTTTACACCGTTTGAAATCTGCTTGATCAAAGCACGAGGTTCTATGCTGTAACTGCCTGCATTTTCATTAACTGCCGCCGAACTGCTTTCCGCATGAAAGGCTGTATGATGATATGCCCCGGCAGAAGAAATCTTATCCAAATGCGATGCCGATGAAATTTTTCTATGAAGAATTTCTATAGCCTCTCCACTTTTAAGGCCTGAGTGCCTCAGAATGTCTTTAATTTCATTTTTGCCGTCGTTTTTTGTGAGTATAAAAGAATTTTTTTCTGTTTTGTCAGGCTCTATGGCGCTTTTTCCTTTCACAGCAGCCATATTCTTCAAATTGAACTTCAAAAGTTCAGGGGCATCCTCCATGCTTGTTTTCTGGCTTCTAACCTCTGGCCTCTGGCCTCCGAACAGGGCATTGCTTATTCCGGCAATGTTCTTCCCATTCTTAAAGAGAACCGCATGGTTCTTTCCATTACTCAAATTTTCTCCAGCAGGATCAGCAACCTTTGCTTCCATGTTTTTCTTAAGCGCTTCATCTTTCACGGACAAACGAGCTTGTACATGCCACCCTCTTTGATCTCTGACCTTTGATCTCCAATCTCTGATCTCATACTTTCCGGCTTCACTCTTAAGACCCAAATACTTTAGTGAATTCCCGATGTTATTTTCGCCGCCGTCATTTACAGGTGCAAAAAAATTCTTTTCCGTATTTCTTCCCGTTATGGCATCTCCTACAGCGCTTTTTCCTTTCACAGCAGCCATATTCTTCAAATTTAACTTCAAAAGTCCCTGATTCTCCTTCATCTTTGACTTTTGATCTCTGACCCCATCCTTACCTTTCGACGCATTCACAGAGGAATTGATATCCTTTAGAATGACACCGTGTGGATTTTCCGTAATACCCTTACCTTTCTCAGCAACCGCATTCTTCAAATTGAACTTCAAAAGTTCAGGGGCATCCACAATCTCTGACCTCTGACCTCTGACCTCTGACCCCTGACCCACGATCCCTGACTTCTGACTTCTGACTTCTGACATCTTCCCTTTATCGAGGCGGAAATTAAGTGAAATTTTCCCTGTCTTTTGTGTCGTTGTATGACACGGGTTTCCCATCACACAGACAAACGATGTTATTTGCTCCGTTTCCCCGCCAGTTTTCCCTTTTCGCAATTTATCAGGTATACCCGGAAAGCCGGCGCCCTGTTTTAAATTTATCGGATTAAATTCTGTCATCATTGAAACGCCAATTACCTTTCGTAACGGTTCACAGGTTCAAGGTTCAGGGTTCGGCAGTGATAAGGTTAAAGGGTTTTTACGTTCTTACCTTGTAACCGTTCACGGAACGTTTAAATTAGAAAATAGAAATTGGAAATTGGGCATTCATGCCTTTGTACTGTTTTCCTTAATTTCTACTTTCCAATTTCAAGTTTCAAGCCGTAAACGGCTACTTACCTTCTCACCTTCTGCTCTTCTCACCTTCTAATCTTTGCCTCGTTCCCATGCTCCTGCCTGTGTGGTGTTCCCCTGTCTGCCTCGCAAATGCGGCAGGCAGGCGCGGGGATGCAAAACCATGAACGGTTGCCAATACTTTATAAAGGGTAAGAGCAAAAGACATGCCACCCTTTAGGCTTTAAAGTTTACTTATAATATCAATGTGTTATGAAATTAAAATGTGATGAAAACTCAGGAAGAGGCAAATATTGCCCATTGATTTGAAAGAAATGCCGACTTCAAAGGTTCAGGGTTCAGGGTTCGGAACTGTGAACCTGAGCAGTTATCTCTTTGGTTATCTTCACAGCTTTGTCCGGTTTTACATGTCCCAATATCGCGCCCGCTTTTTTGCTTTTCATGTTCATGATTATAGCCGCAGCCGTTCTGCTGTCCAGTTTTTCAAGCATAGCGCCCGCACGGGCAGGAGGGGCAGACTCATAAACCTTTGCCAGGCCTCTGTACTTTTGATCATCTATCTCCTTAACCGTCTCGAGAAGCGTCGTTATTTTCTTCTCTATCGCCTTCAATCTGTCAATTTTGGAAAGTATCTCATCTTTCAGTGAATTTAATCTTCTCTCTTCAGATTTTAAAAAGTTTTCCCTGTTCTCAAGCGCCTCTTGCTTCTTCAGCAATGAAGATAGAAGCTTCCTTTTACCCGACAGGCTATCCTTGTATGCATCCTTAACCGGATAAGAGGGAAGAACTGCAACCTGCGAATCCGCAGCCGCCTGGCTTACAGACAGAAAACGATCAGCCGTTTCCGAATTTTTTACTATTCCTCCAACTACGGCAATCTTTGCCAGAACAATAAATAATATCAAAACCTCACAAGCAATTATCAATTTCTTCAATTTTCACACCTTTACCGGGGGGGCAGGTATGCATTCCCACGCCTGTCTGCGCCAGCCTGTCACGTTTGCGACGTAGACAGGTACACTGCACAGGCAGGCAGGAGCATGGGAACGAGTCAACTGTTAACCTCTGCCCCCAGATCCCTGACCCCTGAAACCTGCTCTAAAAATTCCAGCCTCATCCAGCTCTTTCTGTTCCCTGTCGATCCAAAACAACCTGTATTCTTTCAGTCCTTTTTCTTTAAGAATCTCCAGGATTCTCTTCTTTTTTGAAGCATCAACAAGATCAGCTCTTTTCTCTTTTAGTCCCTTTTCAATCCGACAAATTATATCCTCTCTGTGATTTTCCTCATTCTTCATACGACTGATATAAGAGAAGTAAATTGAAGCGTCGGCGGCGCTCAGCCTGCTCTTCCCCATCTTTTCCAGCCGGGATACCAAATCCGCCCGCTCTTTTCTCAATTCTTTCAATGCCTCTTTCTCACAATCAAGGCTCCTTTTTATATCAGCAAATTCAAGCATCAGCTTTTCTTCTAACTGCTTTCTATAATCTAGTACCGGCTGTAATCTGAAATTAAACATATAAGTAACCGTTCACGGAACGTTGAAATTAGAAAATAGAAATTGGGCATTCATGCTTTTGTAGTGTTCTTCCCAATTTCTACTTTCCAATTTCAAGTTTCAAACCCTGAACCTTTTATTTAGTCAAAAAGAGCAAGGAGTTGTTTTTTGCTTTCTTCAAAACTGACCTTTTCGTCAATATCCTGTCTTAAAAATGAATTTATCCTGCCTATCATTTTTATTGCATTGTCTATTTCCGGATTGCTTCCTTCCACATAGGCGCCTATATTAATCAGATCTTCCGCCTTTTTATAGGTAGCTATGGTATTTATAATATCATTCGCCCTTTTTCTGTGTTTGTCATCCACGAGATCGATCATCAACCTGCTGATACTTTTCAGAACATCTATCGCGGGATACTGATTCTTTGAAGCCAGTTCACGGGAAAGGGTTATGTGGCCATCCAGGATTGACCTTGCCGCATCGGCAATCGGTTCATTAAAATCATCGCCCTCCACAAGAACAGTATAAAGGCCTGTTATGCTTCCGCTACCCTCTACGCTCCCCGCTCTTTCCAGCAACTTTGGCATAAGACTGAAAACCGACGGCGTATAGCCCTTTGTAGTTGGAGGCTCTCCGATAGAGAGACCGACTTCTCTCTGGGCCATTGCAAACCTGGTCAGCGAATCGACCATAAGGAGAACGTTCATTCCCTGATCCCTGAAATATTCGGATATTGCAGTTGCCACATAGGCCGCTCTCATCCTGATCAGGGGATGCATGTCCGACGTTGCCACAACAACCACTGACCTGGCCAATCCCTCCTCGCCAAGGCTGTTTTCGATAAATTCACGGACTTCTCTTCCTCTTTCGCCTACGAGTCCGATTACGCTGACATCAGCCCTTGTATTTCTGGCAATCATGCCAAGAAGAACGCTCTTGCCAACCCCGGAGCCTGAAAATATCCCCATCCTCTGACCACTGCCGCAACTGAACAACCCATTTATCGCCCTGATTCCGAGATCCATCGGTTCCGTTATCCTGCCCCTTTTGAGAGGATTGATGGGATCGGCATAAATCGGATATTCGTCTTCCGGTTCTATCGATCCTTTGTCATCGACAGGATTGCCCCGCCCATCTATGACCCTTCCAAGAAGATTATGACCCACTTTGATATTCGACTTTTTCCTGGTGGAGAGAATCCTGCAGCCAGGTCCAACATCATCAAGATTACCGAAAGGCATTAAAAGAACCTTTTCTTCCCTGAATCCCACAACTTCCGCACCGATTGTTCTGTTGTTACCATTCGGATAAATCCGGCACATCTCTCCTATGGAAGTCCCGTGTTTATGACCCTCCACCAAAAGGCCGATAACACTGCTTACCTTTCCATAGGTAATGAGAGGATCTATGTCTTTAATTATTCTATGATATTTCTCGAAATCCATGTTCTCGTGGTTCAGGGTTATGGGTTCAAAGGTTCACAGTTAACAACACTAAGGGGACAATCCTTAATCTTCTAACCTTCTAATCTTCTAATCTTCTCCAACTGCTGATCCAGCCTGGCGTCTACTAATCCTGAATGTGTCTCTATCACGACCCCGCCCTGACCGATTCCTTCATCCTTTTTAATTGACATATCGCCGAAATTGTCGAGTAAATCGGGCTTTGCCTCTGTTATGTAACGGTAATCTTCGGGGTTCATGCGAATATTGACACCATCTCTTTCCCGTATATTTTTCATCGCGTCTTTAAGGACGGACCAGACAACTTCCCTGTTTGTGCTCACTTCCTTATGTATAACCTTCCCGGCTATTGAAAAAGCAAGGTCGATTATCTCTTTTTCAGAGCTTTTCAGAAGCTCTTCTTTCATTATTTTTAGTTCTCTGATCAGTTTCGCTACAGATTCCGTGGCGAGAGACAATTCCGTCTTTTCCTGATCTATGCCCTCCTTTACCCCTTTTGAAAATCCTCTGTCATAGGCTTCTTTTGCTACAGTTTTTATTCTTTCCTCAATCTGTTTCCCGGGTTCTTCAATCTCAAAACCGTATTCCATGTTATTCCCGCGGGCATTAAAATCCGCTTTATTTGCGGGGATATGACAGATACCCCGAATAAACCCGGCCAGCGTTTTATCCTTCGTGTCTTTCAGATTTATATCCTGAGCCTTGATAATCCTGTTAGACGAATGCATCTTCTTCACCACTCCCTGCAATTGTTATTTTACCCTCGGATTCCAGCCTCTTTGCGACTTCAATAATCGCTCTCTGGCTCTTTTCCACATCTGACAGTCGTGTCGGAGGCATATCCGCTATATCTTCCCTGAGTATCTCAGCAGCGCGCCTTGATATATTTTTAAAGATCTTTTCTTTCATTTCATCATCAACTATTTTGAGGGCGCGGGCCAGATCTTCACGGCTTATCTCCTCTAATAATATTCTCATGCCAATATCATCGAGCCTGAAAATATCATCAAAAGTAAACATGAGGTTTTTAATCTCAGTTGCCATATCCGGATCCGTTTCCTCAAGCGATTCGATGATTGCCTTTTCGTTCGACTGGCTCATCCTGTTCAAAATCTCTGCTATCATGCGAACTCCGCCAACCTGCTCTTCTCTACCACTTTCTACAATCATCTCCGATTCAAGAGTGTTAGCCAGATCCTCCATAAACTCACGCGGGACACTTCCCAGTGTTGTAATCCTGCCTATAATGTCTTTTTGCCTGTCAGGAGGGAAAGTTTCCAGGATCTCCGCTGTCTGTTCCGGCCTCAGATGCGCCAGGACAAGGGCTGTAGTCTGGGGATGCTCCATTCTTGTAAATTCTATCAGGAGCTTCGGATCGGTATTCCTCAATTTTTCAATGATTGTACTATCGGATGAAAAGCTCTCATCTTCAATCGATTTTATGAATTCTTTTCCCTTATCCTCTCCCAGAGCTTTCACTATAATACTTTCGACAATATTATCCTGAACCGATACGATTCTATTTCCCTTTTCCCGGGCAAGCGCGCAAAATTCCCCCGCGATATCAGCTATATCTTTATCAGATATTCCAGTTAAACTGTTCATGCATTTTCCGACGCGTCTGATCTCATCCGTTCCAAGATTTTTCATTACATTTGCGGCAACTTCTTCTTCGAGAGACAAAAGGAGCGCCGCCGCTTTTTCTTCGTTTGTCATATCTTTGTGATCCTTTTTTCAGGGTTCAGGGTTCAGGGTTGCTGTCTGATCTTCTAATCCTCTGACTTCTGCCCTCTGACCTCTGACCTCCGAAATGTTACTTAAGCCAGTTTCTCAATAACTCCGCAAAGGTTCGCGCATCTCGGCCGGCCAGGTTCCTCACAGCCTCTACCTCCTTAAAACCTTCACCTACCGGTTCTCCCAGCTCCAGTGAAACGCCTTTGTCCTCCAGGCTGACTGAACCGCCGGCAGTTGCGGCCTGCATTGCCCTTTCGCCAACATCACCAGTCCTGTCTTTTGTCATAATAAACTTGATTAAAGGACGCAGAATAAAAAACAAAGTAAGCATCAGGGCAATTAACGAAACAAAATATTTTATTAACGGAACAATTAGATGTAATTTACTCTTCCAGCCTTCCTTCTCAACAGACCCCATTTCCGGCTCAATTTTTTTGAAAGGAATGCTGGTTACCACTACCTGATCACCCCTCTTAACATCAAAACCAACCGCTCTTTTAACAAGGTCTTCCAGGGTACCCATCTCTTTTTTCGATCTTGGCCGGAACTCTTCAGCGCCCTTGTCATTTTTGCTGTAAACCCCATCCACCAGCACAGCCACTGACAATCTTTCCACTTCCCCTACAGGCATTACCGTCTTGCTGACAATCCTGTTTATTTCATAATTGATTGTTTCATCCGTTTTCTCATGATCTGTGCCATAGATGTTTGCGCTCCGTCCGCCGGTGGGACTGACAGTGCTTTCTCCTCCACCGACAGGCGTGCTCGACTTTTCGCTCCTGCGGTGCAGGCTTCTCACCACCGGTTCTTCAGGATCATAGGATTCCTCTGTTTTTTCCATAACTCTAAAATCAAGAGTCGCGGAAACCTTCGCCACAACCTTTCCTTTTCCCACCACCTTTTCAAGCATGGATTGAATCCTGTTCGCCAGATTCGTTTCAATATTTCTCTGAAATTCTATTTGTGAATCCGTCCGCTTCGACAATTGAGACCCGCTTTTGGCCGTTGACAGGATATTCCCTGCGCTGTCAACTATCATTACCTCTTCAGGACTCAGCCCTTCCACGCTGCCGGCCACCAGGGAGGCTATGCCTTCCACCTGAGATGCCCGCAGCCTCCTGCCTGTTTTTAGTTTTATAATAACCGAAGCGGTCGGCTTTGCCTGTTCTTCAACAAAAAGTGATTTCCGGGGTATTACGATATGAACCCTGCTATGTTGAATCTCATCCAGACCGTTGATTGTTCGTGATAATTCCCCCTGGAGCGCCCTTTGATAATTCAGTTGCTGTACAAAATCGGTAACCCCGAAATTCTTGCTGTCAAATATTTCAAAGCCCACACCCCCGCCCTTGGGCAACCCGGAAGCTGCCAGGCTGAGTCTTAATTCAGAAACATATTCGGCTGGGACTAATATGGAATCGCCGGCAGAAGATACCTTATAAGGAATCTTTTTCCCCTGCAATACAACAACAATTTTCCCCGCATCCTCAGTCGAAAGGTTGGAAAAAAGCGGCCTGTACTCTTTCTGATTTATAAAGAGGACAAATGCCCCGATACTGGCCAGAGTGACGACAGCGACGATAATAATGGATAATCTTTTCGAAGGGGTTAAGGATGTAAAGGCTTTCCCCAATTGAGAAAAAAATTGAAGC